>DATMFC010000144.1:0-12553 GCA_035556335.1 Planctomicrobium sp.
ATGACGGCAACCCGCATCCCCTCCCGATTGGAGAGGATGTGATTGAGGAGCGTCGTTTTTCCGGCTCCCAGAAACCCGGAAAGCACCGTCACCAGCAACAGTTTCACGCAGGAACTCCCTGGCAAGAGCGCGTCATCGCCGCCATGACAGAACTCAGACAGATTGAGAGATGCCTTCCCATCGGACCGGCGGTATGGGAAGGAACGCATCGCCTCCCGGAGAATGGGAAGGTGTATCGGATTTGGTGAGGATTGAATCACGCTTCGTCGTCCCAGGAATCAAATGGATCTTCAAAGACATCCCAGACAGCAGGGCCAGCAGCCAGTTCTTCGTTCGTCAATAAACAGTCATCCAGAGACTTGATGATCTGATCACGTTGCAGATCCTGCCCGATGATGACCAATTCCTGGCGACGGTCTCCCCACGGCTCCTCCCAGACCTCTTCGACTTCCGGCCGAAATGCTGGATCATCCGGCCAGTCTTCGGGGGAAGAGGCTGCTGCCCAATCTCCAGCGGGATTTAATGCAAAGATGTTCCCGGCCCCCAGAAATCCGGACAGAACGGTCACGGGAAGGCGGGCTGTTTTGTGATCCATCGTCTTTTCTCTGGCTGAGAACCCGTGTCAAAACTTGTCCGTATCCGCTCGCGGAAAAGGAACTCTCTTCGTTCAAGAGGTTTTGGTCGCGGCTCTGAATATTTCGCTGGAAGAACTCGGGCGACCGGTTTCAAGTCATGCCGCCTGCGACATCACCCGTCTGGATCACATCTTTTTCGAGATTGTTGACCCACAAATGTATTTGCAGTATAATTGCAAATAACACTATTGTTTTCAACTGTGATTTAAACAGGGCAGGATCTCTTTCTGCAATTTTGAGCATGTCTCGCAGACTGAAGCGGCTGTATATGGTTCGTCGACAACGGAAATCGGAACAATTCCACAATGTGTGTGTCATTGGGGCCGGGGCGGCCGGTGTGGGGATCGGCGTCGCCCTCAAACATGCCGGGATTGACGATGTCGTCATTCTGGACCGACATGGAGTCGGTGCTTCTTTCGAGCGTTGGCCGAAGGAGATGACCTTTCTCACTCCGTCCTTTCCCACGAACTCCGTCGGGATGCTCGATCTGAATGCGATCGCCATCGGGACATCCCCCGCCTATTCGCTGGGACGGGAACACCCGTCAGGGCAGTCTTATGCTCGTTATCTCCGGGCAGTCGCCACCTATTTCGAACTGAACGTGCAAGCCGGGACGGATGTCCTCGCGGTGGAACCGAAGAATGAAAGATTCCGGATTGCCACCAGCCAGGGAGATCTTTTCGCCCAATTTCTCGTCTGGGCGGCGGGAGAATTTCAGTACCCGAACCGGTCCCCGTTTCCCGGGGCGGAACAGTGCCTGCATTCCTCGACCCTCACGTCATTCCGGGACTATTCCCATAACGAAGCCATCGTCATTGGGGGCTACGAAAGCGGAGTCGACGCAGCCATTCAACTGGGGGCTCTCCAGAAGAAAGTGACCGTCTTGAGTCGCGGCGTTCCGTGGGAGAGTGAAGACTCCGATCCCAGCGTCTCGATCTCGACCTACACCAAAGAACGGCTGGAAACGGTGCGGAAACTCGGGGGGCAGATCGAACTCATCGGCAAGGCTAACGTCCATCGCGTTGCCCAAAAGGGAAATGGTTATGAGGTTCGGGTGCGCGGGAAACCGTCCTGGTTTTCTCCCGGCCCGCCGATTTTGGCCACCGGATTTCAGGGGAGCCATCTGCTGATCTCAGATCTGTTCGAATCACGCAAAGACGGCTGCCCACTACTGAGCGACGAGGATGAATCCACAACGATCCCCGGCCTGTTCTTTTGTGGACCGATGGTCCGGCATGACGATCAAATTTTCTGCTTCATTTACAAGTTCCGACAACGGTTCGCCGTCGTCGCGAAGGCGATTGCTGATCGTCTCGGGCTCCCGGCAGAAGAACTCGAAACCTATCGCCAATGGGGGATGTACCTGGATGATCTCTCCTGCTGCGGAGAACCCTGTGTCTGCTGACGAGCAGTCTGCTCGACCGAGTGCAGGCGAATGAGGGTGTTTGCGCATGCAAAAGTCTTACTGTTCGCCTGCGGAACGATGAAAAAATAATGAACTTGATCTGACACGAGCCAACTCAATCCCATGCCGGTCTCAAAACAATTTCATCTCGGACTGACGTCGCTCCTGCAATGGCGGGCGAGCGGCAAGGCCGTGTTCTGGATTGCCGCATGGTTGGGATTGCTCTACGGCACGGTGTCGCTGGCGAAGATCAGTAGTTCGATGAGCGGTGCGTTATGCGGTCCCTGGGGTTGCACGGCTCCGCTCGAAGCGGTGATCGCCTGCCACCTGGGGTGGTTCATTCTGCTCGCTCCACTGGGAATCTGGCTGGTGCGGCATGGAATTTCACGACAGATGTGGATCGCGGGAATCAGCCTCCTGTTGTTCTCCGCCACGGTGATCGCAGTTCTCTGTGGACTCTCCCTTTCTGAATCATTCACGATCCCCGGAGCCACGAAATACATCCCTCACCGGATGGTGCTCAAGATCATCGGCTGCGTCGACCTCCCTCTCTTCGCCGCACTGGCCTGGGGAGGCTGGTACCTGTGGACGGTCAGAATGCCAGCACCGTCCTCGCTCAGCGCGTCGGAACATGACAACGCGAAGCACACAGCGGGAAACGCCCCATGATCATGTCTACTGCCACAAGTCCCGCCGAAATCTCTCGCGGCTGGTGTTATCCCCGCCTGGTCCAACGATTCGCGGAACGCCTCCTGACGCAGCAGGTCTGGTGCTTCGGGCAGGACATCAAGTCTCCCTCCGGAAATCTCCTCCTGGAGCACGGGTTCCAACGACACCGGGGAAACTCGTCTCAGCGGGCCGGGTCCACCTGCTACCGGTATGACGATGAGTCTCGGCACATCAACCTCTGGGGATTCGGACTGTTCTATGGGGAACGGAAGCTGGGGGGGCTCTACCTCGGTCGGTTTAAGTTTCAGCCGCAGTGGGCCTGTGTGGAGTCGCTCGCCCAGGGAATTCACTGGCCCGAGAAACTCCCCGCATTCTCCAGGCCAAGCCAGGCCGACGAATGGAGACGGGCGCACCAACTCTGCCGCCGCATGCTGAACTGGATCGCGGACTATGAAACGTGGGTCATCCGGCACTCCGGCGTGGATTACCGGAGAACATGCCTGAAGGAGTGGCCTCGTCCCGCCTGTGACGCCGGGCAGATTGCCGCCTGCTGGCGATTCCTCAGCCGCAGAAGCTGGGATGAAGAAACAAGCGATTGGGAATCACAACTGAGCACTTTCAGTGAACGGACCTGAATGGAATCGCCGTGAACAGGAATCTTCGATCAGCGATCAGCAGTGGCATTCATCCGGAGACGATCATTCGTTCCTCCGCCTTGGGGGAACTTGTTTCGATGTTGATGGCAGCCATCGGGTTGATGGGAGGAATCGCCTGGGTTCCATATCTGGGGCAAGCACCGATCGGACTCGTCCTGGTGATCTCCGGAATCTGGATGGGAATGCGGTCCGCCGGAGGGGGATCACGAAGCCGGATCACTCCGTTGCTGACGCTGGCGTTACTGTCGGGAACGGTCGCGGTGATGACTTCTTATTTGTCGAACACACCACGTTGGCTGACGAACGGCCCTGCCGCACCGGGCGTGTTCCTGTTACTGCTGGGAATGCAGCTTCTGATCGATCTGGGCGATCTCTGGAAACTATTGTCTCCTCAATGGAATGGAGAGGCGCTTCAGCATTGGAACTGGAAACGGATCACTCTTTGGTCTTTGTTTCTCGTAGTGGGGATCTATCTGGTTCTCATTCCTGCCGTGTCGTCCTTGTGGGAATCCATCAATCCCCCGAAGACTCGATCCAGCGTCCTGGAAGAACTGACATTCGCCGAACAGGTTCGGATACGCACGACGGCATTCGTTGTGGCGGGCTGGTTCTTCACTCTGGGGGCGATCATCGGCAGCTATTTGAATGTCGTCGTTTATCGCCTGCCGCGACGGGAATCGCTCATTGGGAAACCGTCGAGTTGTCCCCAGTGTGACCACCGCATCGAAACTCGGGATAACATTCCGGTCCTGGGCTGGCTGCTGCTCAATGGCCGTTGCCGGCATTGCCAGTCTCCGATCTCCGCACGGTATCCGATTGTGGAGTTCCTCACTGGCAGCCTGTTCCTGCTGCTGTATCACGTCGAACTCATCTCCGGCGGAGCAAATCTTCCCGTCCGGGAGCCGAATCACTACACCGGCGTGGTCTGGGTGATCTTCTATACCAAGTGGGATCTGATCGCCTATTACCTGTATCATTGCTTTCTGCTCTGCGTGCTCTGGACCTGGTTCCTGATTGCGTATGACGGGAACACAGTTCCCCTCCGATCGGCCGCACGGATGCTGTTGCTGGCACTTCTGGCCGTTCTTCTCTGGCCAGGGTTGCAGCTCGTTCCAGTGTGGCCCGGCGGCGACAGGAGTTGGAGTCCAACGAGAATTGAAGGGATTATCACAGCCTTGACGGGAACCCTGGCGGGCGGACTCCTGGGAAGTCTGGTCTGGTGGAGATTTCGCCAGTTCGATCCATTCCTGCCCACCTTCATCATCGTAGCGTTCGCGATCACCGGAACGGCCTTCGGCTGGCAGGCGACCCTCGCGACGACCCTGTTGCTGCTCCTGTTCCAGTTGGTCTGGAAAGCGATCGGTCCCGAATTCCGCATTTCGGTGACGGCGCAACTCATGGGAAGCCTGTTGCTGGCGTCTCTCGTGACACTTCTCCTCTGGCGAATGACCGCGATTCACCTGCATCGCTGGTGGCCGGGACCATCCACAACCGGGGGAGACGCGACTCTCTGGTGCCTGATCCTCGCGGCTCTGTTGTTCCTGACCGAGAGAGTTTCAGGCAGGAAAGCGCGAACAACAGCGAAAGAAGAAAGTCCATCTCGGCTTTCCGCGTGAGGAATTGGGGAAATGTCTTCGAATTTCCGATTGATCTCGTCTTTCAAGTTTCTACGAAACTGACAACTTACAATATGCATTTCTATTGCATATGCATTTTGTATTTATAAAATCAGAAACCACGAAGTGAAGGGGTTTGCCGTGATATCGAGCCCCTTCGCATGCCATCTCGTGCGGGCCGATGATTGGATGTGACTCTCTCATCTGCCTGGCACCTTGCCTGAAGTTGACCTGCCAGGAAACTTTCTATGAGAACCAAACGCCATGCTGCGGGGCCACTCCATCGCCCCGGTTTCACTTTGATCGAATTACTGATCGTGATCGCGGTCATCGCGATTCTCGTTGCATTGTTATTACCGGCAGTCCAGCAAGCCCGGGAGGCGGCTCGACGGACTCAATGCCGAAACAATCTCAAGCAGATCGGACTGGCACTTCATAATTACCACGATGCCCATAGCGTCTTTCCCATGAGCACGACGATGAGCAAGCCACAAGGATCAGGCTGCGGAAACGGGTTCTATAGCTGGCTGGCCCTGATTCTTCCTCAAATGGAGGAAACGAATCTCTATTACTCCATCAACTTCAATCTGGGAATGATGGATCATTGTGACCAAGGGCAATACACCGATACGGACTACGTTCCAGCCAATGCACATTCGAATATCAGTGGAAAGATTTCCATTTCCGCATCGCATCCCAACTCTTCGGCAGCAGCCCGAAAAGTGACGGCCTATCTTTGTCCGTCAGATCCCGGTGCATCTCTTCCCATCTTGGGAAGCGGCAATCCCGCGCCGGGAAGTTATGCAGCGAACGGAGGTTGGCCGCAAAGCGTGAGAGGAATGACGACCAATAACGAATTCTCGGCATTGACAACGGAAAATGGGTTTCTGGGATCAATGAATCCAGCTTTCCCCAATCGTTGGCAACAGCCGAAAGTCTCCATTCGCGACATCACCGATGGATTGTCAAACACCCTGGCGGTCACCGAACGGCTCATCTTCTCCATGCCGGGGCCCTACACCGAAGATGACTGGAACAACAACTCCGCTCAGTATCCCAAGTCGACACAAGCCTGGTGTGCAGGGACCGGCCTGTCGTCTCTGGAAGCTTATCGAAACAGTTGCCGATTGGCGGGACAGGTGACACTCCCACCATTCCTGGGGGGAGGCACACATCCGCTGCCTGCGGACCAACCCTACTCGTTGGGGCAAGGGCAAGCCTGGATCTCCGGTTGGACGTTGGCTGTGAACATGTACACCCACGTCATGCCCATCAACACACTCAGTTGCCATCAACCCGGCTTAAACGGGTATGGAGTTTTCCTCGGAAGTCCCAACAGCCACCATGCCGGAGGAGTCAATGCCCTCATGGGGGATGGCCGAGTCGTCTTCATTAACGAGTCGATTGACAAAATCGTCTGGTGGTCGATGGGCAGCCGCAACGGAAATGAGGCGGTCAGTTTTTGAGCGAATCTGGCTGACCTTTGATGAGTCTCTATCTCAGAGCCTGCCCCCTTTTCCGCCGGAAGCAGAGAGACGAGTCGCGGCGTTGACGATCGCCTCTCTCGCGCATCTCCTGCTGTGGAGGCTGATGGCCACCAATGTGCCTCATTGGTGGCCGGGGCCGTTCACAACCGGGAGAGATGTTGTCCTCTGGCGTGTTCTCCTCTCCTTCCTCCTGCGACTCGGCAGGCCGCAAATCATGAACGACAGCGAGATTGCTCCGGCGTCAGGGGGAGCAGAAGTCTGATCGAACCGGAATGGAGTTTTTCGATCTGATTCTCAACGAACCCTTCATTTGTAGTCATCGCTACAATTTTATCGAGACAGTACATTCCACCTTCCATGTCGGCAATTGACGATCATGCCGGGCATGAAAATGGCGGTCACACTCATGCCTTCGATGCCTTTGCCCGTCCCAGGATTCCCGCCGGTTCCTCCACGATCAATCGTTTCCTGAGAGTGGTGAATCCTAGAGAACCCGAACAATACACGAAGCGTTAAGCCCCGATCCGTGCTATTTCATCCCGCCATTCAAGACATCGGTCGGCATGTCGTTGCGAGCTGATTGCAGCAGGTTTGCTCCGGCTCTGGAACACGGAATTCCCAACGGTTGACGGTCGTTTGAAAACCACAGATCGATCAGAAGAGAGGGTATCCCTCCGTCGGCTCAGGGGATGGTATCACGGCGTCAAGGTCCGCTGAGGTGCCGGGCGCCCCCTCTCCTCCGCTTCCTCCGGTCGCTTTGGACCGCTGCTGCTTTCGCTGTGATCACGGGTGCTCTCTCCGAGAAAGGCTCCACTTGGACTGGCCGTGCGGTTTCTCTTTTGGCCGCCGGCAGGCCAAATGCAATGGAAACCACGCTGTCATTGCCGGAGACGGGGAGTCTTGCCTCCTCGGTTTTGCAAGTTTTTTCAAATGAGAACTTACGTCAATATCCGTTTGGTGTCAACAGGTTACATCTTCTGGTTGTTTCCGATTCTTTCGCATCAATTCCCGTTGTGAAGGTAACCAACAGGGACAATTCCGGGACACCTTTCTTTCCGATTCCACCAGGACCGAATCGACGGGATCAACCGCATTCGTCGGCCCGACGTCGCCGAACGAGACGGCCCAGCCCCTCTCGAGGTTTGCCTGACGATGAAGCACTTCGCGATCTGGCCCAGATCTATCTTGATCTCCAGTCCCGATTCTGGCAGCAGTATTGTCCTTCCCTCTCAAACGAAAGCAAGCGTCAGGATCAGATTGAGAGAATGATCCAGAGTTTCAAAACGAGCTTCCTGGATCAGGATGCCTGGGATTGGGAAGCCAACCTTCAAAACTATTCGCATGTCCCCAGACTGGGGAAAGCTTACGTCCGGTACTCGTGTGACAACTCGAATCCGCGTTCACTCGCTCAACAGTTACGAAACATCCTGGAACGAGCCCAACAGGACAAAGTCTTCATCCCCTGGGAATTCGTCCTGGCCGATGCCGCTGTCACGGGAACAATTGCCGCCCGGCGCGGATACCAAATGATCAAAACGCTGATCGCAGGGGCAGGAAAGGAACTGACTCATTTCTATATCGATGAACTGGGACGTGCCAGCCGTGACCATGTTGAGGCCCTGATCCTCGGAAAGCTGGTGAGTTCGGAACACAAACGGATGATCGGCGTGACGGATGGATTCGACAGTGACAACCCACAATCCAAAGTCATGCTGACCATTTTCGCGATGTTGCACGAGTTATTCATCGATCAATTGCGAGAGAAGGTCCATCGGGGGATGCGTGATGCTTTCGAGCAAGGGAAAAATGTCCGCCCTGCGGCGATTGGTTACCGTCTGATTCCGATGGTGGGAAAGGATCGACAATCGGTGATCGGCAGTAAAGGAGTTCCATTACAAACTCGGGAAATCGATCCCGAATGGGCTCCCTGGATCGTCAAATGCTTTGAACTCTATGTTGAAAAACTGTGGTCCAGAAAACGGATTGCTCATCTCCTAAACCGTGAAAGGGTGGGTGGAAAGGCAAGTTGGGACAGCGGTCGGATCCGCCAACTTTTACGGTGCGAAACATATGCCGGGTTTGAGCACCAGAACAAAGTCTATCGAAAGATTGACCCAGCGACGGGAGGAGGAGTGACCCACACGCGTCCCACTGCGGAATGGCAACGGCGCGAGGTTCCACATCTGGCGATTGTTTCACAAGAGTTGTTCGACCGCGCCCAGCAACGACTGGAAGAACAGCATCACGCCTTTAAAGCCAACGGCAGCCGCACGGGGCAACGAGCAGGATTGTCTCCAACCCTTCTGGTGCGTCCCGTTTGTGGATATTGTGGAAATCTCCTCTGGCTCGGTAATTCCGGACAGCATCCCAGTCTCTGCTGCATCAATGGACGCGATCAGAAATCCGGTTGCCAGCTGACCTCCTATAAATCGGTCCGTATCATTAACCAGTCGATCCTGGGATTTGTTCTGGAGCAGTTAGAGTCTATTCGGAAATGTCGGTGTCAAGGCGATATCGAGTGCTCATTGCATCACTCACAGACAACATGCTGTGCGTTGCCGGACTTTCCGGATAGTTTCTTAGAGCAACCTGCTCTCGAATTTCGAATTGAATTCTTTCTCCACTGGTGCTTGACCATTGATTGCAAGTCTGATCGAAATTATGGGGTGCGTGTTGACAGTCCCAGCCAGTCTGCAATCATTTGCCAGACCGCAGGGACAAAGAAATAAACGGCCGCTCCGATGGCAATCAGCACGCCAATCCAGATCAAGACCCCCACAAGTCCCAAGGTGTCATCAACGGCTTTCCTCAGTTTTCGCCAGACAGAAAGCCGTTCGTATTGCTTGGCCAGTTTCTTGTATTCATTGGACAGGTTTGCGTTGTGCGTATTCGTCTTCAGACGCACCAGCAATTTTCTCATCTCCCGTTCGAACACGGGAATCTGCACCAGCGGAAGAAACGGCCCCGCCGCCTGCATGCTGGCCTGCACCTTGTCGTTAAACTTATCTGCTTTCAGTCCGGCCAGAATTTGAGCGGCTGACAGACGTTCCACCTTGATTCTCCCGGACTCTTCATAGCGCAGGAACCACTGGCTGTCGGGACGAGCCGTCGGTTCGTTGTATGGATTGTTCGCCGGCATCGTCACGGTTTTTTGCAGTGCATTCACCGTAGTCGAGGTCGGAGTGATCCTTCGACGGGCCGCAGTTCTTTGATTCTCTTCAATGAAACTCAGCGAGTCTCCTGCCAGACCGAGTCCTTCAAGGTCACGGACAAGCTCTTCACAAGTCTGGTAGCGGTTGCGAAGGTCCTGTGCCATGGCTTTATCAATCATTAACGACAGACGTTCGGAAACGTCAGAATTCACTCGATGTGCCGGAGTGAACTTTCCTTTCTCCTTATTCGTAATCAGTTCGACCAGTGATTCACCGGAAAATGGGGTTTTTCCCGTGAGAAAGTGATACAGAGTGCATCCCAGCGCATACACGTCGCAACGACGGTCGACATGTTTTGCATTACGGGCCTGCTCTGGCGCCATATAATGAGGCGTTCCCAATCCGGTGCCGGATTGCGTCAGAGACATATCCGTTTCGTCGACCGCCTTGGCCAGACCGAGATCGGAAAGTTTCACCTCTCCTTTCTTCGTGACCAGAATGTTATCCGGTTTGACGTCCCGGTGAATCATGTTCAATTCATGTGCGTAATGCAGAGCCTCACCGATAATGATGGTCACCAGTACGGCGTCTGGCACGCTCAATTTCGTCTTTAACTTCAGCCAGTCCTGAAGACTCTTTCCGTCGATCAGTTCCATAGCGACATAATGCAACCCCTTATCTTCACCGACCGCATAACAACTGACCACGCTGGGGTGGTGGATTTTTGCCATTGATCGTGCTTCGCGTACAAATCGTTCAACAAAGCCGGGCTTCGTCGCCAGTTCCTTGGCCATCACCTTCAATGCACAATCCCGATCAAGGCTCACCTGATGGGCAAGATAAACAACTCCCATTCCTCCTTTGCCCAGTTGTTTTTTGATTTGAAAGTCCCCAAGAATGGGACTTTTCTTCTGAGATTCGGCATTTTCTGTGGTCATAGGACAGCCCTGAATTAAGAACCGGAAAGACGACCGCATGATGCTTGAAGAGAGAGACCGACTATGTTCTGAGTTCTGAAGGATCTGAATAAAACCATCATTCTCCGTCTCTTCGTCACCATCACATGTGATATCAATAAGAATTGAATTGATACATTTAAGATGATTATGCCCGGAAGCTGGAGGCGATGCTATATTGAGTTATGAAATCTGACCCTGAAATTTTTAAGAGCCGCGATCAAAACATCTCATACGATGAGAATTCCCTTTCCGCCAGCGGAGTGGAGCGGAGCAAGTTTTGTCAAAGGGGCCAAATCCATTTCTGGCGATGGACCGTCTGATTTCTGACGGGATCTCGGCTCGGACGACGGGGCACTCATTTTGAAATGGAGGCTATGAGAGTGGTCGGCGGCGGTGAACACTGGGAGGGGAGCCGGACCAGCGTTTGAAAGCGGTGCTGAACGCAGAAACCGATTGATATCCGGCGCGTCGGGCAATTTCTTTCAGGTGCTGGGCTCGTCCTCGCAACATCTCTTCCGCCAGTCGCATCCGAATATTCAGCAGATAATCATTGGGAGTCTGCCCTGTCTGCTCTTTAAACTTCTGAGCAAGTGTCGATCGCGAAATCCCGGCTTCACTCGCAAGACGCTGAATCGTCCATGGTTCACCGGGAGCCCGTTCCATGGCCAGAATCGCCTGTGCCACTTCAGGCTCGACACCGGACACCATTCCAGAACCGGCGAGATTCAATTGGTTCGCCAAAACTGCGGAGATCAGTAATCCGGCGAGCAGGCGTAATGGGTCCTGAGTCTGAACTGATGTTCCTACCAGAGAAAAAGTGCCTCGAACATGGACAAAAAGAGGCGATTTCGTTGGGGAGTCGGAACCTTCTGGTGCAGTCCATCGGCCGCGCAGCCGTAAAATGGAATGATCCATGCGAGTCGCGGCTTCCACTGGACGCAGCTGAGTCGGCGACGAACTGAAAAGCAAATCTCCGGGATGAAGTCGAAGCTCGTCCTCTGAAGAGGCTTCCAAAGATGAACCGGGAGGTGGTCGTTGTGCGCTCCACGTTCCGGCAAGAACAACATGAACAACCGGATCAGAAACACCTCGTTGTTCGGTCTCCGGGATCCCCTCGGAGCCAAAGCGTTCGATGGTGTCGATTTCGAAATGGGGAGGGAGCAAATCCCGACTTCCGTACTGGAGGAAACGAACGGATCCACCGATCGTGAAATCTGTTCCCGGAAAAACAGAACAGCATGATCACAAAAAACAGAGTCGTGTTGTGTTCATACCGTTACTTGCCGTGAAACACCGCCCATCACCGAACGGACCGCTCAAGTTCCTCCAAATTTTCGATTTTGATCGGCTTGTCATTCCTCGTTGGCGGCCGATGGGATGACATCCGCTGGTAATGCCGGAGATGCAGTTCCTTGTGGCTCAACCGTTTCGATCACCTGAGTTTCTTCTGTGATCTGAACGACAGGGGCACCTCGGACCTTCAGAAATCCCGCAATTCCGACAATCACGGTGGCCGCAATCACGTTCATCGTCATCCAGAATTTGGCGTTTTTCCGAATCCCGGCAAAGGCTTTGGCCCGTCCCGCCAGTGCGGAGGCATAAAAGAAGACGACAAACGCCAGAACGATTTTGATTCCCATCAGCGCGTGATACAGGGAATCCCCTCTATGTACGGGAACCGCCACAACAATGAAGTTGTAAAACCCGGTGAGAATCAGAACACCGCTGATGATTCCCACGATCTGCCGCCACTTTTTGGCGATGCGTTCTTTCAGTTGTTCGTGCTGCTCCTCCGGCAACGTTTCTGCTGCCGGCATCAACAGGTAACGAATAAAGACCGCTCCCCCGAACAACACGATTGCTCCCAGAACATGGAGCACGCGGGACGTTGTCATCAGGGTGAAATCCATTACAGCAATTCCTTATATCAAAAGTAAGACCCCCTAACAAAACTCACCCCGATCCGCTCGTGGA
>DATMFC010000145.1:0-11668 GCA_035556335.1 Planctomicrobium sp.
ATGGGGCGCTGAGGGTAAAAGCTTCTTGTGCCTGCGGCACCCGGCCAGTTCTGGCCGGGCCACCCAAGATATTAGGAAATTTTTTTCGTTTCCCGGAGAAAGCAGGATTTCACTGCCACTCCGGCGGTGAAACATCCCAAACAACTGCCAGAGGCGAGATCTTGTGCCACTTCGGCTGATTTTTGCAGAAAACTTCGCAGATCCGTAAAAAAGAATTCCGCACCAATTTGCTCCGAACCGCAGGCAAATCTTGTCCCTCTTTCAGTGTCGAACTAGAATTCGGTGTCATCGTCGAAATGCCACATCTCTTCTCGTTTTGTATTGTTGGTTGTCACGTTTGTTGCGTGACGGCGAGATCAGAATGACGGGAAGTCGGGCATAAGGTCGCGACGTGACCGGAGAGGAGCTGGAAGTCATGTACGAACGTTTCACAGATCGGGCTCGCAAGGTCATGCAACTGGCCAATCAGGAAGCCCAACGATTTAATCACGAATATATCGGGACCGAACATATCCTGCTGGGACTCGTCAAAGAAGGATCGGGAGTCGCGGCAAACGTTCTGAAAAACCTGGAAGTGGATCTTCGCAAGATTCGCCTGGAGGTCGAGAAAATCGTCCAGTCCGGGCCGGATCTGGTCACCATGGGGCGATTACCGCAAACCCCACGCGCCAAGAAGGTCATTGAGTACGCGATGGAAGAGGCCCGAAACCTCAACCATAACTACGTCGGGACGGAACACCTGCTGCTCGGACTTCTGCGTGAGCAGGAAGGGGTCGCCGCTCAGGTTCTCATGAATCTGGGACTGAAACTGGAAGATGTTCGCGAAGAAGTTCTCAACCTGCTCGGACACGGCATCGAAGGGGCCGAATCGAGTGAACGGGGGAGCGCGAATCCGGCCGGAAAGTCGAGCAAGAGCAAAACTCCAGCCCTCGACAGCTTCGGACGGGATCTCACCGAACTGGCCCGACAAGGAAAACTGGACCCCGTTATTGGCCGAGCCAATGAAATCGAACGGGTCACTCAGGTTCTTTGCCGTCGCCAGAAGAACAACCCGGTTCTGCTGGGGGAAGCAGGGGTCGGAAAGACCGCCATCGTCGAAGGCTTCGCCCAACTGGTCGTTGACGGAAGCGTCCCGGAACTTCTGCGAGAAAAACGGATCGTCGTTCTCGACCTGGCCATGATGGTGGCCGGAACGAAGTATCGCGGTCAGTTCGAAGAGCGTATTAAAGCGGTGATGAATGAAGTGCGTCGCGCGAAAAACGTGATTCTCTTCATCGACGAATTGCATACCCTGGTCGGTGCCGGTGGAGCGGAAGGAGCGATTGACGCATCCAACGTTCTGAAACCTGCACTGAGCCGTGGCGAACTCCAGTGTATCGGTGCGACCACACTCGATGAGTACCGCAAGTACATCGAGAAAGACACCGCACTGGAACGCCGGTTCCAGATGGTGATGGTCGATCCCCCGAGCAAGCAACAGGCGGTCGAGATCCTCAAAGGATTGCGAGACCGTTACGAAAGCCATCACAAGGTTCAGTACACCGACGACGCTCTGGAATCGTCCGTCGAACTGTCGACGCGATATATCACGGGGCGATGCCTGCCGGATAAAGCGATCGACGTGATCGACGAGGCCGGAGCCCGAATTCGCCTGAAATCGATGGTTCGCCCGCCCGATCTGAAGGAACTCGAAGAAGATATCGAGCGAATGAACGCCGCCAAGGAAGAAGCGGTGGCGAATCAGGACTTCGAGAAAGCCGCATCACTTCGTGATCAGGCCGACAAACTCAAACGGAAGAAAGAGACGATCAACCGCGAATGGCGGCAGAAGTCTCAGGAAACCGATGGAGTTGTCGATGCCGAAGTGATCGCCGAAGTGGTCGCCAAGATGACCGGTGTTCCACTGACTCGACTTTCGAGTGAAGACACCGTGCGACTGCTGGAAATGGAAAGCCATCTCCACAAACGGGTTGTCAGTCAGGACGAGGCCATCAAACTGGTTTCGAAAGCGGTTCGCCGCAGCCGAAGCGGTTTGAAAGACCCCAAACGTCCGACCGCAACCTTCCTGTTCTCCGGTCCAACCGGGGTCGGAAAGACGTTGCTGGCCAAATCGCTCGCCGAATTCATGTTCGGTGACGAGGAAGCACTGATTCAGATCGACATGAGTGAGTACCAGGAACGGCATAACATCAGCCGTTTGATCGGGGCTCCTCCGGGATATGTCGGTTACGAAGAAGGGGGACAACTGACCGAGAAAATCCGCCGTCGACCGTACGCGGTTGTGCTGCTGGATGAAATCGAGAAGGCCCACCCGGACATCTACAACATGCTGTTGCAGATCATGGAAGAAGGGCATTTGACCGACAGTTTCGGCCGTCGGGTCGATTTCAAGAACGTCATCCTAATCATGACTACCAACGTGGGAGCCAAGGCAATTTCCAGCCCGGCGTTCGGGTTCTCCAACAAGGATGGCGACGCTGCTCATGACGACATGAAGAAAAATGTCATGGGGGAAGTCAGTCGCCAGTTCAAGCCGGAGTTCATCGGCCGTCTGGACGAAGTCGTGGTTTTCCACAAACTGAACGACCTCGACATGCGATCCATCGTCGACTTCGAGTTGAAGAAGGTTCGCGAGCGTCTGAAAGAACGGGGACTGCACCTCGAACTGCAAGACGAAGCCAAACAACTGGTTATCGACAAGAGTCGCAACGAGCAGAGCGACCGGGATCACACCGATTACGGTGCCCGACCATTGCGTCGCGCTGTGGAGATTTACGTCGAAGACCCACTGGCGGAAGAATTGCTGCGAGGAGTCTTTGATGGCAAGAACGCCATCACTGTCAAGGTCCGTGAAGTCGGAGACGTGAAGCAGCTTGAGTTCGTTGGCGAATACCGGGAAGGGACGGAAGAACCCGCCCTGGCTGGTGTCGGAGCCAGCGACGACGCTGCCGAATAATCTCTGCGACCTGCTTATCAAGAAGAACCGAAAGCCGGGCAAAGCAATTTGCCCGGCTTTTTTGCGCTCTCACGAATTATTCAGAGGAACCACGGAAAAGACGGAAACTACGGAATACATACAAAGAAAAGGGTTACGAAAAAAAATGGCGATTCACTGAAACAACATCCTGTTTCCAGTACCTCTTTGTCTCGCCCTTTCTTTTCCGCGTTTTCCGTTCTTTCCGTGGTTCCTCTGAATGATTCGGGAGAGACGGAATCGGAGTGAAGGAAATCGTTTACGAGGAAGTTTTGCGATCCCTCCCCGTTTAAACAACCGTCTGCTTTTTGAAAGTGTCCCAGTGAGGAAAAGGACCGGGGATAAGGGGCTGAGCAAGATTCAAATCCGTGCCGAACAGGATTTGCCTTCGGCTACCATCTCTCCTGAGGGGGGGGAGAGAGAAGAACGCGACTTCCTTGAGGGATTGCATGGCATGTTCGTATCGCCTGCGGAATGCAGAACGATGCACGAAGTCCTGTTACCAGATTGTCGAACCGATTCCGGCCATGATCCAGTGATTGATTGTCTGGTGCGGTGATGCGCTGGGGGAGGAGGTTCGCATCACTGAACAACCGGCTTCTTTCAGTGCGTCAATGGCAGCGTCTTCTTCCGGAGTCCGACATTCATCCAGAAACAGGAGTCGTCCTCGTAATTCGGTCGAGACGGGAGGAAGAACGCGGGGCCACCAGCCCGGGAGTTGATAACAACTGACACCGGCGATTTCAAAATCGGCGTCGGTGGGTCCCAGTTGACTGAGCAGTAACTGCTGCAATGCAATCACAGCACCGTTTCCGACTCCATGCAGATAGATACGGTCTGGGTGGATATTCCATTCGCCAGTGACTTCGCTGATTTCACTGGAGATGGCTCCCCAGCTGGCATCTGGTCGTTGCCCGCGCCAGCGGTATTGACCTGGAATTCCGGAACGGGCCGGGAACGGAGCGCGAATTCCCAGTCCAATCGCATTCTGATCGGTGATCTCAGGGAACCATTGCCAGAGATCCCGCTCTGACCGGTCGTGATCGTGAAGCACGCAGATCAGGGGGTACTGGTAGGTTTCGCAGTAGGTTTCGGGAACAGCCAGAGTCGGTCCCACTCGCCATGCGGCCGCCGACAGCACGCCCGACGGAAGGGACGAAAGCAATGCACTTCCATCACCACACGCCCAGGGGGTTCCTGTCGTGACATCAAGTTCCCGATCACGATGTCCCATGACACCTTCCTCCGTGCAAAACTCGCACCGTAAAACTGGCGTCGTTCAATGCGATTTGCCTGACTTCGTCATTTCCGCCAGAACAGTGTCACTGGACAATGTCACAGGTAATGACAAGCTTTGACCAAACCACACAGAACAGATTGACTGGCTGGTTCACCTGAATCTTCCAGATCAGGTGTGATTCCGTTGTACGAGGGGGTGACAAGCAGTGTCAACGTATCTCTGTCACAGAATCGCAAAAGCCCTGATCATCGGCAGCCCTTGCGTTTGCAGTTTGTAAGAGTCCCCTGTTCCGGCAGCGTTGACCGCAGCACCAGACCGAACCGCTGAAAGGTGTCTGTATGAATCAAATGGCCGATCTGGCACGCAGGCAGCAGCGTTGTTACTGATCAAGTGAAACGCATGCTGCGCAGCCAAATGAAAGATCGAACCAGTCTGAAACAAGGTCATCACATCACGAGTCAGGTGCAGATCTCTGGCATTAGTGCATCACAGTGACGCCGCTTCCCAGCAGTTCAAGCAGAACGTTCTCGTGCGGATAAGGGTGTCCCAGATATTGACGGAAACCTTCTCCATAGGCGAAGCCCCCTTCGTCGCCACGCTTCGCGCTCCACCGTCGGCAGGAATCCAGATATTCATCCATATCGTGTTGGCGACGCAGCCATTCCCGCTGACTTTCATGAGCAGCCAGTGCCTGTAGTTTCAATTCGATGGTCTCGGAGATATCGACGATGAACTGGGGAGGAATCGGCTTTCCGAACCAGTCGATCCCTTCCAGCGGGTCGACGTAATACAGTGCCGGAATCTTTGTGGTGAGCGGAGCCGGGTCGGGTTGATTGGTCTTGTAGTTTGGAACCGCGGCAGAAAAACAGGCATCTCGAACCAGCCGACTGGTCGCCTCATGGTCGTTCATATAGTCGATGGGAGACGCGGTGAGGATGATATCGGGTTGTGTTCGCCGAAGAGCTTCCGTCACCTTCTGTCGACCGGCGTGATTCACATCGATTTCCAGATCGCGGAACTCCAGGCATTCATAAGTTGCCCCGAGAATCTCGGCTCCACGCTGGCCTTCTTTACGACGTACGGCCGCGATCTCTTCCGCTCCAAGCTCCGCACTTCCTTTGTCCCCCGGAGACATGCTGAAGGAAAACGTGACACAGCCACGCTGCTTGAGCAACGCCAAGGTTCCGCCACAGAGAATTTCCACATCGTCAGGATGAGCGTGCAGCGCCAGGACTCGGGGAGGATTGCTGAACGAAAACGACATGAAAGGCCTCTCACTGACTCAATATCGATGTCTGTAATGACGACGGTGTTCTACGGGTGAACCGCCAGTATTTCGAGTTTGTCTCCATTCGTCGAGTCTGAAAATGCCTCGGATTGGAGCGATTGGTAACGATCAACTGACGTTGAAATGAAATGATTCGACTGTTGTCGAAAATGATTCAACTGATGACATTTTTTATTTTCCAGGCAATACAAATCCCTACGGAGTGATACTATTGGATGTACGGGATCCGGGCGGATTCGCCCCGTCGTTCTGAAATGGGATCGGTTCCCTTGAGAGAACACCGGAAATGCAACCTCATTACGGCTGCGCCGCTCCGATTGCCAGCAATCGCGGCCACCCGATGACACTTCGACATGTCTCAACCGTCACTCGAACAGCACCGTCTGCACCGGCGAAAATACGAACAGAACAAGTTCGTCTATCCCGTCGTATCAAGACGCAGTCGGGGAATTTCGCTCGGAGTGAACCTGAATCCCGACAAGATCTGCAACTTCGACTGCATTTATTGCCAGGTGGATCGCCGCAGTGAAGCGGAGCAACGGTTTGTTGAAATGGATCGCCTGCTGCATGAAGTGGAAGAAACACTCACTCTGATCACCAGCGGCGAAATTTACAGCGACCCGACCTTTGCCAGTCTTCCGGAGTCATTGCGTCGATTGAATGACATCGCCTTCTCTGGTGATGGAGAACCGACCACATTCCGGAACTTCGATGACATCATCGGTCAGGTGGCCGGAATCAAGCAGCGTCTCGGACTGGATCAGGTGAAAATGGTGCTGATCACCAATGCCAGCATGTTTCATCGCCCGCGAGTTCAGGCCGGACTGCAGATTCTTGATCGCAATCAGGGAGAAATCTGGGGAAAGCTCGATGCGGGGACCGAAGCGTATTTTCACTTGATTGACCGTACGAAAATCCCCTTTCAACGAATTCTCGATAACCTGACAATCGCCAGTTCCGTGCGGCCGATTGTGATTCAAAGCCTCTTCATGAACGTGAATGGTGTGCCACCGGATGCTTCGGAGATCGGTGCATACGTGGGACGGCTTAACGACATTCTCTCAGCCGGTGGAGCGATCAAACTGGTGCAGGTCTACACCGTTGCCAGACAACCGGCCGAGAGTTTCGTCACTCCATTATCAGCGGCGGAAGTGGATCACATCGTTCAGCGCATCCAGGAAGAAACCGGCCTCCCCGCCGAGCCGTATTATTAGCCTGGATGATTCATACCTCCGGTAGGGTGCATGGAGTAACTCCTTAAGTGGCGGTGCATTGTGCACGAAGCTTCGTCCTGATGGAAACCACACACTGTTTTTGAGGCGGAGTTGCGGAATGCACCATTTTCCCTGATTTCTTCGTGCTTCATACACCCTACGAATCAGCCGGGTTAGAGTCGTTTGGCTCATGCGTTCATCGCCGGACATCGACTGATCAGGAGACAAAAGAACCACGAATGAAGCGAATCGCACGAATTCTTTGATCAGCATCCATAGAGAATTCATTCGTAAGATTCGTTCGATTCGTGGTTTTAGAGACGTGTCCTCTTATGCCGGCATCAGTCCTTCGCGAATGGCGAAGCGTGTCAGGACGACCCGGTCGTGGATCCCCATTTTCTGCATGATGCGGTACTTGTGGCTCTCAATCGCCCGTTCTGAAAGCATCATCGACTTGGCCACTTCCTTCACACTTTCCCCTCGGGCCAGATGACGCAACACCTGAATCTGCCGCAGGGTGAGACTGGAAAAGAAACTTTGGGTTTTCACTCGATATTCCCGCGTTTCCCGGTCGTAATGCAGCCGTTCGAGGATGCTGTCTGAATAGACATTCTCCCCGAGTGCAATCCGCTTCAACGATTCGACGACCTGGTTCACCGGCTCCCGTTTCAGCAGATACCCCGCCACTCCCAGTCGGAGGGCCACGTCGATGAAAATGTCGGTATCGTAATCGGTGAAGAAGACGGTACGGGTTGCCGGAAGACGAGCCGAAATCTGGTCAGCCACTTCAATCGCTCCCCGACCAGGAAGTTCCAGCCCCATGATCACAATGTCGGGACGCCGCTCGAAAATGTCGAAGAACGCCCGATCGGAGTGAGTGTGTTGTCCAATCACGGTGAACTCCGGCACCGGATTCAATCGATGGCTCAGCGCTTCCAGGACAATGGGGTGTTCGTCGATGAGGAGAATGTTCTTGTTAACCATCTGTTTCAAATCCTTTGAAATCTTTTCGGGGCCAGCGCTGAACATCTGTTTCTTGTATCCATTTGATGCAAGTTCAGCCAATCGCAAAAATGCAATAATCGATACAATTGATACACATTTCGTCTTTGCGACGCTTTATTCTGAAGCAGTGTCATTTCTGCCGTGGCAGTAAAATTTTGATGCAACCGACTTAAATCAATAACTTTGTGGCGATTTACTCAGTAGTGAGATATTCACAGATCTGTGACAATGTTGTTGTCATGCGTGAAAACACTGCAAATATGGTTCGATCCCATTGAACCGGGCTTTCCTTTTTGAATCGCAATGAAACAGGCGGGAAATGAGAGCGCCGTTTGAAGAACCCCGACCAGAAATCAGGTAACCTGTGCGGGGTATGCGATTTCCTGTTTCTTTATTGCGTGAATGCTGGTTTCTGGCGGGTCCGACCGCCGTCGGAAAAACTGCGCTCGCGTTGCATCTGGCCGAACGGGTGAACGGAGAGATCGTTTCCCTCGACTCGATGGCCATCTTCAAACGGATGGACATCGGCACCGCCAAGCCGAATGCGAAACAGCAGGAACAGGTTCCACACCATCTCATCGATCTGGTCGAGCCGCATGAAGAGTTCTCGACGGCGCAATATCTGTCCGCCGCCAGAGAGTGCTGCGAGCAGATTGTGCAGCGGCGAAAAGTCCCTGTGTTTGTCGGAGGAACGGGACTGTATCTGAGAGCCCTTCTGCGTGGTGTCTTCGAGGGGCCGGCGGCCGATTGGGACTTTCGCAACAACCTGATGGAGCAGGCCCAGGAGAACGGGTCCGACTGGCTGCATCAACAGCTTCAACAGGTGGATCCCGTTACGGCACAGCGTCTTCATCCCAATGATGAACGTCGCCTGATTCGGGCGATCGAGATTCATCACCTGACAGGTCAGCCCGCTTCTGTCCTGCATCAGGAATATCCCTTGCCGCTGAATGAGCGTCCCACGCAAGTGGTCTGGCTTCACCCGCCGCGTGACTGGCTTTCAGACCGTATCAATCGACGGGTCGACCAGATGCTGGAAGAAGGACTCGAGCAGGAAGTAAGAGACCTGCTGGCATCTCCCATTCCTCCCGGTCGAACCGCGCGACAGGCACTCGGTTACCGGGAGATGATCGACCATCTCGAGGGGAGAATTGAAACTCTGGAGGAAACCAGAACTCTCATTCAAACGCGAACCCGACAGTTCGCCAAGCGACAACATACCTGGTTTCGGAATCTGGAAGAGTGCCGGGAAGTCTGTATCACCGGCACGGAAACCACCGAAGAACTGTGTGCTCAAGTTTGTGAAATTGGGAGTCGCCGAATGATTTTTTGAGTCTACAATGACCACTGGGTTTCAATTTCCCGCAGAAGACATTCAGGACCGTACCGTCCGATCGGCCTGTTTTCTATGGCGGGCTTATTGTTCTCAATCAAGGGTCGAAGATCTCCCGTTGACCGGATTTTTTACTGGTAACGCGGAGGGAGAGGTGTTGCTGTCACCATTCGTTTTTAGCCAGGAGCCAGAAAATGAAGTGCCGTCGCGTCTCGAAGTTATTGGTTGTGGGAACGATCCCGCTGATCGGGGTCATTGCTCTCTGGGCCGCGGACGCCGTCGGACAACGTCCCCCTCCACAAACGTACATGCCGGTTGTCCCCACGAAGCCATTTGCTGAAGTCATGCAGGCGGATGTCGCAGAAAAGCAGCAGGTTCAGCAGGCGATGCAAGCATTGCTGGCCTCTCGATACGATCTGGCGAACCGTCCCAGTGAAATTCAGATGTCCGCAGGGCGTCGTGCCGTTCAATCAGGCATTCGAGTCCGTTTACCACAAGGGGTCACATGGGACAGTCTGGGACAGATGACCCCTGCCGAGATCAAGGAACGAAATCTCTTTCCACAGGGCTTCCGTTCGTTGCCCCATGTCAAGCATCCAACCGGCGGCATGGTCTTTCCGGAAGATCAGATCAAAACAATTCAGGAACAGGAATTCCGTGACATTAAACGGTTCGATGTGGAATACGATCTGCCAGATCACTTCCGTCCGGAATTTCCTCCTCCAATGTTTCTCACCACTCACCCGGAGTTGGGGGATGTGACGAAAGGACAGGTCGTCACGATCAGAAACTATTATGAATTGTTCTCTGGTGTTCTGACGCCGGTGCAGATGGAAGGGTTGCGGTTATTGCTCACTCCGATTCCGCAGCAGCAGTTCAATCAGACGGAAGATCGTAAATCGTTGAAAGCGGAACTTGGGGTCACCTGTTTTGACTGCCATACAAACGGGCACACCAACGCCACATTTCACCTGAATCCCGATACCCGTCCGCAGGACGACCGGATGCGTCTGGACACCGTCAGTTTACGGGGAGTCTACAATCAGCAAATTCATGGTTCGAAGAGATCTCTACGAACACTGGAAGACTTCACCGAGTTCGAACAGCGGACCGCTTATTTTGACGGAGACCATGTCACCGCCGCGAAGAAAGGGGTCTTTCTTCCTGATCGCGCTTCACAAGTGGCGATGATGGCGCAGATGCAGACGATGCTTGACTTCCCCCCCGCTCCGAAGCTGGACCGGGTCGGGCGCCTGAAACCGGACGTGGCAACCGAATCAGAACTGCGGGGGGAACAACTCTTCCTCGGCAAGGCGCAGTGCTCCATCTGTCATGCACCACCATTCTTTCTTGATGATAAAATGCATGATCTGAAACTGGAGCGATTTTATGACGCCGAAGTCATTCTGGGACAGCATAATAAAGCCCCCGGTGCCATTAAAACATTTACTCTGAGAGGCATTAAAGATTCCCCTCCGTACATGCACGATGGACGATTATTAACACTCGATGACACCGTCGAATTCTTTAATCTTGTATTAGAGTTAAAGCTCAACGAGCAGGAGAAAAAGGACCTGGTTGCCTATATGCTTTGCCTGTAATTTCAAAGGCCCCTTGTCGGCAAAGGAATGAAGAGGATTCTCACGCAAAGGCGCCAAGACGCAAAGAAATCAGATAAGACTTTGCCTCATTAACTTTGCGCCTTGGCGCCTTTGCGTGGGTCTTCTTCCTGGATTTGCCTTTATATAGACAAGAACGGCATTAACACTCTTCCAGACGCAGCCAGCCGGTCATGTGATGTTGATAGGTCGGGAGGTTGTGGCCGATGTCATGCAGGATCTCAGCGAGAATTTCGGCGGACTCCACAACACGGGGACCGGGCCGATTGAAGTACTGGTTTCCGTCTGCCAGATAAACCCGACCCTGTCGGACCGCGCGGAGTTCGAACCAGTCAGGGGAATCAAACAGAACTCCCAATTCGGAGATGGTTCGGGGAAGATCAAAACCACAAGGCATGATGGCAATCACGTCCGGGTTCACGGCACGGAGGTCCGACCATTCAAAGTAAGGGGAATGTTTCCCTGCCTCACTGAGCAACGGGACTCCCCCGGCGATCTCCACCAGTTCCGGCATCCAGTTTCCGGCCGACATCATCGGCTGTATCCACTCCAGGCAGACCACTCGTGGTTTCACTGTTCGTTGTGAAACCGACTCTCGAACAGCTTCAAGCCGCTGTTGAAGTGAGCCGATCAGTTCTTCTCCCCGGCTCTCGACATTCAACGCCAGTGCGGTCGTACGAATGTCGTTCCAGATCTCCGCAAGTTTCATCGGATTGTGAGAGATGATTTTTGGCTGCGACCCGATCATCTGACAGACAGCCTGTTGCACGTCTTCCAGACTCACCGCACAGACTTCGCACTGCGATTGCGTGATGAGATGAGTCGGCTGCAACCGGCTGAGTTCGTCGATCGAAATCTTGTAGATCGACAGGGCATCGGTGACCGCCGCGCGAACCTGTCGGTCGATCTCTCCGCTACTGGCGTTCACATCAATCCGGGGTTCAGAGCAAACCGGAAGAGAACGCACACTCTCCGGGAAGTCGCATTCGTGCGAA
>DATMFC010000146.1:0-9417 GCA_035556335.1 Planctomicrobium sp.
AAGCCCTCCATCAAAAGCTTGAGCGTGCGGCCGGTAAAAGTGTCGTGAATTACGGATTTTATATTGGGGCGACTCCCGACAATATTGAGATTCTCAAACAGGCAAAACGAACCCCGGGAATCAAGATTTTTATCGGGTCAAGCACGGGAAATCTGCTTGTCGACAATCAGGAAGCTCTCGAACAGATTTTTGCGGAGACGACACTCCCCATCTGCGCTCATTGCGAAGATGAAACCACCGTTCTGGCCAATCGGGATCGGATTGGTGCCGAAGCGACACTTGCCGACCATTCCCGCATTCGAGATCACGTTGCCGCGCTGATCGCGACACAGCGGGCCGTTGATCTGGCGATACGTCATCGGCACCGGTTTCATGTCCTTCATGTTTCCACTGCAGAAGAAGTTGAATTTTTACGGCAGCGTCCGGCCTGGGTCACTGCGGAAGCCTGTCCGCATCATCTCTTCTTTAATGTGAATGATTATGCTCGACTGGGGAGTCGGGTGCAGATGAATCCTTCCATTAAGAACGCCTCCGATAATGAAGCACTCTGGCAGGGATTACGCGACGGTGTGATTGAAGTGATCGCCACCGATCATGCTCCGCATACATTAGAAGAGAAGGCTCAACCGTATCCGAAATCTCCGTCCGGGCTCCCCGCTGTTGAGAACTCACTGGCTCTGATGCTGGACGCCAGTCATCGCGGGTTATGCACGCTGGAACAGGTGGTTTCCTGGATGTGTGAAGCCCCGGCGCGAATCTGGGATCTGAAGAATAAAGGGGCGATTCGCGAGGGATATGACGCGGATCTGGTCCTGGTCGACCTGAATCGAAAGCAGACAATTCTCGACGACAATCAACTGACCAAGTCGCGCTGGAGCCCCTGGCACGGAACGGAACTGACCGGCTGGCCAGTACGCACCTGGGTCCGGGGAAAGACTGTCTTTCATGATGGAAAGGTCGATGCGACACATCGCGGCGCCGAAGCAGAATACTCCCATTCATAATGCTGTTCAGTGTGAGAAGACTTACACAAAGGCGATAAGAGATTTTGTTTTGCGATTTATGTGAATTGATAGCACTTCATTGCAGGAAACAGAGAGAAAGGCCTGATCAACACGGCCTTTCTCTATCATAACAATTTGAATGCTGACGCAACACTAGTTTCCTGGGGCCTTTGAGTGAGTCTCTTTATTCTTACTCACGATAATACCGTAACAGGGCGCTATGTCCGCTTTCGGGTGTTTCGAGCAGCTTGATCTCTTTTTCCTCTACTTGAAACATGGCCGCGAATCCGAGTGGTCAATCCGGTTTTCTGCTGCCGATTCTCGTTGATGGCCGCTTGAACTTCTTGTTGTTGAACAGCATCGACCTGCAAGCCAGGGTTGGGGGTTGCCTGACCGGCAGCGGGATGTGTTGAGCTCTTCCTCTTCCGGGACGCCGGTTTTGAAGGAACCGCGTCCTTCGACTCGGGGGAAGCAGTTTGATGCGGCACCTTTCCATTGGTTCCCCCTGCCTCATTCTGCTCATACTGAAGTTTCTTTTCTTTGGTTCTCAACTCTTTGCGGGTCTCGGCGCGGGTTTGTCGATGTCCTGCATTTCGCTCTGTTTTGGTGATGCGTGAGGTTTTCTTTGCAGAGGTCTGTTCACGTGTTTCTTTTGCGGAAACAACTGCGTGTCGCTTTTCAAACCGTTCGAGAACTTCCTGAAAAAGTTGGGCCTTCTGTGAACTTCGGTCGGTCTTGTCGACGACACGGGTTCGCTTGACCTGTTGTAAAGCGCGTGTCTGCTTTGTGGCGAGGTCACGCCATTTGTCGCGAAGCTTGCGGCTTCGAGTCACGTTCTTCTGCAATTCCGCCGCTGTTTGCGAAGAAAGGGGACGCCCCCGGCTTGCCTGATAAAGCTCCAGTTCATTCTGAGTGCAAAGCTCCCGTGCATCAGCCAGTTTCATCTCGGCCATTGGTATCATCCCCTTCTTCCTGTTGATGAGAGCAAAAATGAAAATGCTCTCTGGAATGTGAACGATCAATACAACGAACGTTGCCGTCGCGTTCGAATCAGTCTGAATTTAAGCTTAGAGTCTCACTGCCGATGAGCAAGGTTTTGTTGAATAAATTCGAAGAATTCCCGTGTATTCAGGAGACTGGGAAAACGCACAATACCGAAGCGTAAACGAGGAAACCGTCAGAGAACGATCTGCCATGTCATTGGTGCCTGGCAAATCCTCCGTTGTGGTCTTCTCATGGGATCGGCGCACCCATTCGTAAGCTAATTGAACGGCGCCAGCAGATGTTAGAGTAAACTGCGTTAAATTAACATCAACTCCCTGGAGCAGTGTTCTCTACCGTGTTCCCGCGCAGCGCGCGTTTCGATTGATGAAATACTGCTCCCCGCGTAACAGAACAGTGAACACTTCATGTTCATGCGAGAGAGAACCCCGGCAACGATTCATGAGTCACGGCCTGCTGAAAGAATCCAATGAAAGTTATTTTCTATCACGATCGCCCTGGCGAAGAACTGACACTCCGGCTCAGCCATTCAAGTGGGACAATCTCCAACGGCGACCAGCCGGCTCCTCTGGTGGAAGCCGATCCGGGCAGTCATCCGCTACGTTATACTGCGACAATCACAGAACCCCTGACAGGCTGGTTCACCGCTCAGGTGATCGATTCCCAGGGAATTCTCTATACCGGTCGTGTGAAAGTGGCGAACGACAGTGGGGCTTACTTAATCGATGATCCGGCCGACACGGTGGCCAATCTCGGGGATATCGTCATCGAAGACGTGACGGTTTCGCAGTTATCAAGTTCGGCGGTCGCACAACTGGCAAGAACGAGACAGATCAATATTACGATTCCAACTCTGGTTGGCCGGAATCTTTCTGATCCGTTGATTCGTGGAGACAGTTATACGACCGCACTGGAAGCGGCGATCGAGTTTTCTCGAAGCGACTTCCCTGACATTCCAGACGGCTCAACAGCCACGCTCACCGCGCGAACGCTGGAGAGCGGGAGCGTCGAGTCTTTCTCGATTTCCGGAGACCAGTCCAGTATTCCGGTGCGGACGGGGACAAAAGTGGTTCGCTTTGAGCCTCTCAGCTCACAAACGCGGTTATGGGAACCTGGTCAATACGAGTTCGATGTCGAAATCTCCTTTCCCGGAGGGGAAAGAAGAACCTTCATCGGACCAGGCGTGTTCCTGCGTGTGCTGGATGATGTGACGAAGTGATGTCGTTCCAAAAGAAGCGGTGACAGCAGACCATCCCTTCGGCAATCACCCTTTAGACGATTTTCGAAGGATCGGATCGAATTCGGCGACAAAATCCCTTACATTGACGAACGTCAGATTGCTTCAGTACTACAGTTGCAGGTCGCTCGCGCCCAAGGGTTTTAGCGGCTTTCAAATGGGCACATCTCCGGGAGGGCGAAGCTCCTGCTGAGCCGCGAGGAAGATGACGCTTTCCTTGGTTTGCGGCTCGGCGGGAGCCTCGCCCTCCCAAGACCGTTTCCACTATGTGAAAATGCTCAAAACATTGAACTTTTCAACATGCCCAACTGTAGCATGAGAGCGCATTAACCTGAAGTGTTCACCGTTCCCCCACGCGGAGTACAGCGTTTTTACTGTTGAAACGCGTGCTGCGCGGGCACACGGTGAAGAAAACTGCTCCTGTTTCGTCGAAGTGAGTTGAATTCGTCCATGAATCCGTTTGGTAAAGTTTATCTGGTGGGGGCCGGCCCCGGTGATCCTGGTCTGCTGACACTGAAAGGACAACGGTGTCTCGCCGAAGCGGATGTTGTCCTTTATGACGGTCTGGTCAATCCACTCCTGTTACGGCATTCTCATGCACGGGCCGCCAGAACTTGTCGGGTTGGTTCCGGATCGAATCGTCGATTGGATCAATCGGAGATCAATCAACAGCTGATTGAGGCCGCAAAAGCCGGAAAAACGGTTGTCCGTCTGAAGGGGGGAGACCCATTTATCTTCGGGCGAGGAAGCGAAGAGGCAGCCGCGCTGGCAGCGGAAGGAATTCCGTTCGAAGTGGTTCCCGGAATTACTGCCGCGACCGCATCCGCCGTGTATGCCGGGATTTCGCTGACACATCGCGATTTTGCTTCGGCCGTCGCCTTTGTCACTGGTCATGAAGACCCGGCGAAAACCGAAACCGCTCTCGATTACCACGCACTGGCCCTATTCCCCGGGACCCTTGTCTTTTACATGGGGTTGCACCGGATTGACCAGATTTCAAAGACTCTGCAACTTCATGGCAAATCTGCCAGCACTCCGGTCGCCGTCATCTCGCACGGCAGCACGCCGTTACAGAGAACCATCACCGGAACTCTCGCAACGATTGCGGAACAGGCGGCCACCGCAAAGCTTCATGCCCCCTCCCTGATCATCGTCGGCGACTGCGTCACTCAGCGAGAAACAATCAACTGGTTCGAAGCGTTGCCATTGGCAGGGATCGGGGTTGGAATCACACGACCCGATGGGCATGCCGATAAAGCGGTCGATCTTGCGCTGGCACTGGGGGCTCAACCGATCCTGATGCCGACGATCGGCATTGAACCGCTGGATGACTGGTCAGAGGTGGATGCCGCTCTCGACCAGATTGGAAAGTATGACTGGATTATTTTCACAAGCGTCAATTCTGTCGACGCTCTACTTGGTCGAATCTGGCAACAGGGAGGGGATGCCCGTCAGCTTGGCAAAGCGAAACTGGCGGCAATCGGCCCCGCGACCGCGGAACGACTGCACGATTATCACCTTCATGCAGATCTGGTTCCCGACGAATATCGAGGCGAGGCACTGGCTGCAGCGCTCGCTTCTCATGTGAAAGGAAAACGCGTTCTCTGGCCCCGAGCCAGTCGTGGACGTGAGATCCTTCCAGAACAGTTAACTGCCGCCGGAGCCATCTTCGATTCCCTCGTCGTCTATCGGCATGTCGATCTCGATGCATTCCCCGAAAGTGTTATTCGACAGTTAGAACAGGGAGAACTTCACTGGATCGCGCTCAGCAGTCCCAGCATCGCCCGTAATGTGGCGAGACTTCTCAACGACGACCAGAAAAAACGGGTCCGGTTTGCTGCAATCAGTCCGGTGACGGAACAGGCCGCCAGGGAAGTCGGCCTGGAAATTGCCGTTGTTGCCGACAAGTTTACCTGGGACGGAATTTTGAATGCGATTGTAACGACCCTGCCAATGACTAAGACCCCCTAACAAAACCGACCCCGATCCGCTCGCGGAAAGGAAATATTCATCGTTTGAGAGGTTTTGTTCGCGGCTCTAAGAAACAGTCCTGAGAATTAGTGTCGCAGCGGATGAGGAATGTCTATCAGACCCTCTCCCCGGCAATAAAAAGTTCAATCGGTGTTCGGTGCCTTGTCGTTCCAACTTTTCATAACCATAAGGTATAAAAAGAGTTTCAGAAATTCAAGAAACTCCCTAAAACGCAAAAATGGCTCGCATCGGCGTAATGATCTGAAAAATCGTTACGCCGGAGCCTGTTCTGGTGCGTTCCGACCTAACCTCTACAATCGAAATTGGCGCAATTCAATGCGCCAGGGTAAGAAACGAGAGCGCATCATTCGTCTGTCAGGGGAAGCCCTGTTGATCGTTCAAAAACTCTGTCTGAAAGACAAGGAATCGCCCGAAGGGAGGAGCGGGCTTCATTTTGAATTGACCGCAAGAATCTGGTTCTGGCTGACAATTCGCATAAAAACCGTTAGTCTGTGCACTTCTTCCAGATCGAAGGAATTTTCCATTTCAGACTGGATTCGGTTTGGCTCACGACGGGATTTGAAGTTTCCATGTTTCAAAAAGTTGACGACGCTCGATTTCTTCCGGGAGAACATGATGTCCTGCGGTTCTGGAAAGAACAGGACATTTTTCACCAGCTTCAGCGTAAAAACGCCGGAAAGAAAAAATGGTCGTTTCTCGACGGTCCGATTACCGCCAACAATCCGATGGGAGTCCACCACGCCTGGGGACGAACCTATAAAGATGTCTATCAACGTTACCGCGCGATGACCGGACACGAACTCCGTTATCAGAACGGGTTCGATTGTCAGGGGTTGTGGGTCGAAGTGGAGGTGGAGAAGCAACTCAAACTCGGCAGCAAAACCGCGATTGAAGAGTTCGGCATCGACATCTTCACCCGGGAGTGCAAACGCCGTGTTCTGAACTTCGCCGCCCGACAGACTGAACAATCCATCCGCCTCGGCTACTGGATGGAATGGGATCGTCCGGACGAATTGCGCAAACTGGCAGACGGGATTGAGGGGGCAGGGGTCAGAGGTCAGGGATCAGAGGATACAGACTCTTCCCCTTCTACCCACTACCCACTCCCCACTACCCACTCTCTTACCTATACCACCGCACGCGGTCAGCAGGTGACAGCTCCTGCTGAAGAAATTACTTCCAAGCTGGGGAACCCGGAATGGGGGGGGAGCTATTTCACGTTCTCCACCGAGAACAATGAAACCATCTGGACGTTCCTCAAGAAGTGTTTCGAACGGGGCAAGATCTATCGTGGACACGACGTCATGCCCTGGAGCGGACGTGGCGGCAGCGCGTACTCACAGATGGAAGTGGCCGACGGTCGTAAACTGACCACGCATCGCGCCTGCTTCGTCCGTTTCCCGCTGATTCAACGGGCGGACGGTTCGGCTGTTGAAAACGAATACCTGCTGATCTGGACAACGACCCCCTGGACACTCACCTCCAACGTCGCCGCGGCGATCAATCCGGATCTGGATTATCTGAAGATCAAGGCCAACAAAGACGGAGCCGTTTATTACTTCGCCAAAGACAACCTGAACTACAAACGGCTGGAGAAAGAATTCAAGGAAGGCTTCGGACGTCCCGAATGGGGCTGGCCTGATGGGGTCGGCAAACTGAAAACACTCGGACAGATCTTCAAGGAACAAGGGGGCTTTGAAGAACTGGATACCGTCAAAGGAGCCGAACTGGTTGGCTGGAAATACGCTGGGCCGTTTGATGATCTGCCAGCGCAGAGCGCGGAACACGATAATGGAACCAGCGGCGTGACGGCTCACCGTGTCATTGACGGCGGTCGTGATTTCAAAGGGAACGCCAACGTTGTCGCCGGAGAAGGAACCGGGATTGTGCATACCGCTCCTGGTTGCGGGGACGTCGACCATAAGATGGGAGTCGAACTCGGCCTGCCGATCATTGCTCCTCTCGGGGAAGATGGCCGGTATCTTGAAGGCTTCGGGCAGTTCACCGGGAAGGAAGCAACCGATCCCGCAACGGTTGATCTCGTCTTCGAAGAACTCAAGAAAAAAGACCTCCTTGTTGCGGTCGAAACTTACCCGCACATTTATCCATTCTGCTGGCGAACCGGTGATGAACTGGTCTTCCGTCTGGTGGATGAGTGGTTCATCAACATGGACTGGCGGGATGAAATCAAGGAAGTGACCAAGTGCATCAACTGGGTCCCGGATTCCATTCAAGGACAGGAACGGGAGCTGGAATGGCTCACCACGATGCGGGACTGGATGATCTCCAAGAAACGCTTCTGGGGACTGGCGCTGCCCATCTGGATCAACCCGGATGATCCGACGGATTTTGAAGTGATCGGGTCACTGGCCGAGTTGAAAGAACGGGCACTCGATGGCGGCGAAGGCTGGGAACAATTCGAAGGACATACTCCGCATCGCCCGTGGATTGACGTCATCAAAATTCGCAGCAAGAAAAGTGGCGTCTTGCTGGAGCGAATCGAGGATGTCGGCAATCCGTGGCTGGACGCAGGGATCGTGCCGTTCTCGACGATGATGTACAACTCGAATCGGGAGGAATGGGAGAAATGGTTCCCGGCCGATCTCGTTACGGAGTGTTTCCCCGGTCAGTTCCGCAACTGGTTCTATTCGCTCCTCTCGCTCGCGACGATGATGCGTTACGACGAGACGGACGACCCGAATCAGAAACGCCCGTTCAAGAATCTCCTCGGACACCGCCTCGTCATGAACGAGGAAGGGAAGCCGATGCACAAAACAGACGGCACCGCCATCTGGTTTGAAGAAGCGGCGGAACAACTCGGAGTCGATACGCTCCGCTGGTTATATCTCGCCCAGAATCCGGCAGTGGACCTGCGGTTTGGAACGCGCCATACAAGTGAACCGGTTACGCTGCAAACGGTCGATGGCCCGATCAGTGAAACGCGGGAAGGACTGGCGACCTGCAAGGTGACCAGTAAACCGGCAGATGACATTCGACGTCAGGCTCTCATTCCGTTATGGAACAGCTATGCCTTCTTTGTGAACTATGCGATTCTCGACGGCTTTGATCCAAACCTCCCGCAGGTGCCATTAAAAGAACGTCCGGAGATCGACCGCTGGATTCTTTCACGCCTTCAGGAACTGACTCAGAACGCCCACGACTCATTCGAGAACCTGAAAGTCGGCGACTTCATGAGCGCCGCGACCGAGTTCATCGATGATCTCTCGAACTGGTACATTCGCCGCAATCGACGCCGCTTCTGGAAAGCCCGCGATACGGGAGAGGGGTCAGGAGTCAGGAGTCAGGAGTCAGGGGGGAGAAATGCTTTAGAGACTGCTGAAGCGGTTTATCGGGCGTATCTGTCTGATCGAAAGCAAGGGTTGAATCGTGATAAGACGACACTATTACGTGAAGTCTTTGCAGAAGAGGGAACGTTCACCGTCGCCGAACTTCTGGTGCGATTGAGTCGTTATAAAGATGGAAAACGATTACATACATTGGATGTCCAGCGAGGACTGAAACAACTGGAAGAAGCGGGACTGGTCAGCCAGAACAACGATCGTTTCACCCCCGCGATTTCGCAAGAATCATCGGTGACGAATGCCTCGACGGGTTCCGAGTGGGAATCAGATAAGTTATCGGCTTATCAGACACTTTATGAAGTGTTATTAACGATCACTAAGCTGCTGGCTCCCTGCATCCCGTTCTTAACAGAGCGGATGTACCGAAACCTCACCGGCCAACATACTACCCACTACCCACCACCCACTACCCGCTCGTCTTCCGTCCATCTCGCGGATTACCCGGAAGTCGACGAAAGCAAATTGGACCGGGATCTGAACTGGAAAACACAGCAGGTCCAGACGCTGGTCCGCATGGCTCACCGGTTGCGGGAAACTGCGGAACTGCGGGTTCGTCAGCCGCTGGCCGAATTGCGGTTCGCGACCAGAGACACTCGCCAGACGGCCGCATTGTCTCAATATGCCGACATCATCGCGGATGAGTTGAACGTCAAGCTGGTCTCGCAAGCTGAGCATCTGGATGATCTTGTCAGCTATACTTATAAGCCGAATCTGAAGACATTAGGCCCTAAGTATGGAAAGCAGCTGAATGTCATTCGTAATGGTTTAGCAAATATCGACGGGACATTACTGAACCCGCTTCGCTCTGGTGAAAATGTCA
>DATMFC010000147.1:0-9198 GCA_035556335.1 Planctomicrobium sp.
GGAAGCATGACCCGGCCCAGGCGCCGCTTCCCGCCTATCATCCCGATACGCCGGAAGCCCGCGAAGACTGGGCTCAATATCATGACAACATTACGGACATGGACACCTGGTTCGGTCAGCAGTTGCAACATCTGAAGGATCAGGGACTGGCCGAAAATACAATTGTCTTTTTCTATGGTGATCATGGTTCGGGGATGCCGCGGGACAAGCGGTGGCTGTACAACTCCGGGCTGCGAGTTCCGTTGTTGATTCATGTCCCGGAACGCTTCCGCCATCTGATCCCGCAAGATGTTCCTGTGAATGGTTCCAGTCAACAACTCGTCAGCTTTGTCGACCTGACCGCTACGGTCATCAGCCTGGCCGGACAGAAGCCTCCGGAGCATCTTCAAGGAAATGCGTTCCTCGGTCCCTATGCCGATCCTCCTCAGCGGTACGCTTATGGATTTCGTGGCCGGATGGATGAACGAATCGATTTCTCCCGCACCGTTCGGAATGAGCGTTATCACTATATCCGCAATTATCTCCCCCACCGCATTCAGGGAGAATATCTCTCCTATATGTTTCAGACGCCGACGACACAAAAATGGAGGGAACTGTTTCGGGCGGGGAAGTTAAACGAAACTCAAAGCCGGTTCTGGCAGCCGAAACCGGCCGAGGAGTTATACGATATCGAAAACGATCCAGAGGAAATTCACAATCTGGCCGACTCGGCGGAGCATGCGGAAATCCTGAACGGATTGCGGCAGGCGCATGTCGATCATGTGCTGCGGATTCGTGATGTCGGATTCCTGCCGGAAGCGGAACTGCATCGCCATGCGAAACTGGTTCCTTACGACCTCGGCCATGATCCAGAACTCTATCCGCTGGAAGAAATTCTCCGCATGGCCGATGCCGCTTCGAGACCCGTTCCGGACGCATCCTCCATTCTCGCTGAAGGGCTGAAGCACACCGACGGAACGGTCCGGTACTGGGCGGTCACGGGCCTTCTGATTCGGGGCAAAGAGCCGGTTCTGGCACATCAGGAACCACTGCGGACGATGCTGAGAACGGACCCGTCTCCGAGTGTCCGGATTGTGACCGCCGAAGCTCTCGGCCGCTATGGAGATGACGAAGATTTGTCTTCCGCCGTGGAGTGCCTGATCGAACTGGCGGATTCCGAAAAACAGGGGCCTTATCATTCTCTGGCGGCACTCAACGCCGTTGATCACTTGAAAGAAAAAAGTCCTTCCGTCGTAGAGCAGGTTCGACAGCTTTCATTACCGGACAAGTTCAGCACCACCCGTGGCGGCAACTATCCCAGACGAATGGCGGATGCCATCATTGCCGAGTCGAAATGAGCGACAGAATGCTCGACCGTTCCAGATTGAAGCAATGTGTTGAAGCACTATGGAGTCGAAAGGCGATCACCATGAAAAGCATTTTCCTTGTCTTATTCGCCCTATTACAACTGTTTTGTCCATCGGTTCCTGATCGACTCAGCGCTGCGGAACCATCCAGGCCCAATATCGTGTTCCTCTTTTCGGATGACCTGGCCTGGCAGGCGATCAGTGCCTATGGAGATCAGAGACAATTACTCGAAACTCCCCACATGGATCGGATCGCGCGGGAGGGAATGCGCTTCGACCGCTGCCTGGTGACCAACTCCATCTGCGGCCCCAGTCGGGCAGTGCTGCTGACTGGAAAGTATTCCCATATCAACGGGTTTTACAACAACAGCAATTCCCGTTTCGACGGAACTCAACAGACATTCCCGAAGCTGTTACAGCAGGCTGGTTATTCGACCGCACTCATCGGCAAATGGCACCTGGGATCCGATCCGACGGGCTTCGATCACTGGCATATCCTGCCCGGACAGGGGATCTACTACAATCCCGACATGATCCGGATGGGAAAGCGGGAGAAGCAGGCCGGTTATGTGACCGACATCATTACCGATCTGTCGATCGACTGGCTGAAGAACCGTGATCAATCAAAACCGTTCTTATTGATGTGCCAGCATAAAGCCCCTCATCGCGAATGGTCTCCGGCGCTGCGTCATCTGGGCTGGGATCAGGACCGAACCTATCCGGAACCGGAAACACTGTTCGACGATTTTTCCGGCCGGCCGCAAGCAGTCCAGGAACACGATATGAGTTTCGAACAGACGTTTCGGCCTCTCGACGTCAAACTGGCCCCCATTCCGGGAATGACCGCACAACAGCGGGCGGAATGGGACCGCTATTATGGTCCAAGAAACACTGCCTTTCGCAAGGCAAATCTCACAGGACGCGACCTGATCCGCTGGCAGTATCATCGTTACATGCACGATTACCTTGGCTGCGTAAAGGGAGTCGACGAGAACATCGGTCGCTTGCTGGATCTGCTGGACGAAGAGAAGCTCTCCGACAACACCATTGTGATTTGTGCCTCGGACCAGGGGTTCTTTCTCGGGGAGCATGGCTGGTTCGACAAACGCTGGATTTTTGAAGAATCGTTGCGAACACCCTTACTGGTGCGCTGGCCGAAGATTGTCAAACCGGGAAGTGTGAACAACCACATCGTTTCGCTCATTGACATCGCAGAAACATTATTGGAAGCGGCCCAGGTTTCCGTTCCTGCCGACATGCAGGGACGCAGCCTCGTGCCACTGCTGGCGAGCCAGACGCCGGAGGATTGGCGAAAGAGTTTTTATTATCACTATTATGAATATCCTGTGCCTCACCATGTGCGGCCCCATTATGGAGTGGTGACCGACCGTTATAAACTGGTTCGCTACTATCTCCCCGGCCAGGCGGACGAATGGGAACTGCTCGACCGTCAGCAAGACCCGCTGGAAGTGAAGAATTTCTATTCCGATCCCGCTTATGTCTCAACCGTTCAGGAACTGCACAAGGAACTCGATCGACTACGGATCGAGTTCAAGGAGACCGAAGAACCACCCCGTTCTGCTTTTGGAAACAAGCAGTTTGAAGGCGAGCCTGTTCCTGCCAGTCCGAAACGAAAAGACGTTCCTTCGTCATGATCTTTACGATTTACAATGAATTTCAGATGAGACGTATGGGCAATGATGTCGGCGAAAAAGAAGGAATCGATCCTGTGCAAAATCGACAACCCCGATCTTCCTCAAGCATATTTAGAGCCGCGAACAAAACCCCTCAAACCATGAAAATTTGCTTTCCGCGAGCGGATCGGGGTCAATTTTGTTAGAGATTCTTAGTCTGTAATTATGGCTGTGAATTTATCAATCGTCAGGCTCGGGAGAAATCCCCGTTCTTTTTGTATTATCCGATGGTCCTGACACACTGGCCTTTTGAACCGACCCCTGACGCTCCGGAGTGGAATCCGGCAGCCCGGAGTGGAGAGAAGCAGGAACCCCGGAGGAAGAAACAGGAAGATCCAAAGTATTTTAAAGACATGGTGCATTACGCTGACAAAATGGTCGGAAGAATTCTTGAAAAACCGGAAGAGCATCATTTGCGGGAAAAGACCCTGGTCCTCTTTACGGGTGACAACGGGACGGCCATTGATATTGTCTCTCAGTTTCAAGGGAAACTCTGGAAGAGGGGAAAAGGCCAGATGACAGACAGGTGTGAACTCCCACGCTCGTCCTGCGTTCGTGCTGAAGGACCATTTGCCGATGAATGACAAACTGGGCGAATACAACGCGGAGATCAGCCAGAAGCGATGATGGCGAATATCGTGGTCGCGTTTGATTGTCAGTGGATCGGGAGATAGCCATAACCGTCCATCTGACGATTGGCGATGACGGTGAGTGCGGATTCGGCGATTGGAATTCCATTCTCGACAACGGACTCCGGAAAGCCTTTGTAGTTCAGCGCCTGCCCACAAACGAAGATTTCCACTCCGGCCTTTTGGAGTTCCCGAATGAGCGGTAAATTCGGATTCCGTTCGACATGGAACCTCGCCCGATAGAAGTCGTCATTCAGAACCGACTTCGTGGCTTCTCCGTGTAGAACCACCGCAATGCGGAGATCGGTTGCCTGAAGTCCGGAGGTTCCATACAGATTCAACAGTCTCGCGGTCCGTTCGAGACCTTTGTTGACGGATTCCGGCGGTGTGTTGGCGGTCACGTCCAGCAGGATCCTGGCTCCGGGACGGGGTTTTTCGACGGCATTCGTGACAGCAACGACACCGCCATATCCCGCAATGATTGGATATTGAGGCGATTTCAGTCCAGGGGAGGGACTCTTGGTGAATTCCACGAAGTAGTTCTCTTCGAGTAACCCTGTTACTTCCCGTGTCTTGAGAAAACCGCTCTGGACGATCTCGCTTTCGAAGACTTCCTGACTCGCACGAACATGGTTCATCGTCCATTCCTTGGTCTTCCCTGGAATGCGGTGATAGTCGATCACAATCACGCGGCCTCCCGGTTTCAGGGCGCGGTGGAGTGAGGCCATCGTCTTCAATGGAAACTCGAAGTGATGATAGGTATCGCAGATGAACGCGACATCGATCGAGTTCTCAGGCAACTCCGTGGAGTCAGCGGTGCAGAGGACCGTTTCCACATTCTTCTGGCCGAGTTTTTCGCTTATCGACTGGACGTGCTCCAGGAACTCTTTGGCGATGTCGACGGCGATCACGCGCCCATCGTTTCCGACCGCTTCGGAAAACATCCGGGTGAACAGACCGGTCCCAGCCCCGATGTCCGCGACCGTCATGCCAGGTTGAATCCGGCAAGCCTCCACGATCTCATGTCGATGATGAAACACTTCCCGGCTTTCGATCTCAAACCGTTCGACGAACTCCTGCGGGTTCGGGTTCTGAAACGAATCGTTGATTCCCGGCTTGACGCTTGTCTCTTGGGAGATCCCTGCTGTGCTCCACGCGAACAGGCAAAGCATCGTGGTCGTCAGAACAATGGGACGAAACATGCAGGACATTCCTTGTTGTGTGGTGCGAGTGGAAAATCTGTTGTCGTCCAGTTCACGCGCGTCCTTTGAGCATACCGCGCCAGTACAGGATCGAGAGGAGATACCGTTTCAGGAGCCACATGCTCCAGCGTTCCTTCGACTGGTCGATTGGAAAGGTTTCAGCGGGTTGCCTGTCGTCGTCGAACTCCGCGAGCACCAGTTTACCGATCCCCGTCACCAGCGGACAAGAGGTATACCCATTGTACGTGGCGATCAGAGGCCGGTGCTGGAAGGAATGGCCCCCAGTCCTTTTCCACAGGCGCTTCCCGCTCCATGGGCCGGCCAGATTTGCAGGGAATCCGGGAGTTTCAGAAAATGGCGCATCGAATGGTAAAGTTGTCGTGCTCCGGCTTCGGCGCTGCCGACGACACCAGCCGCCGTTTCCAGAAGGTGGTCAGTCGAGGAGAAACTGGTTGGGAAGTTTTCTTGCTCATACACTCAAATGCATCGGAATCTCACGAACTGTCAATCAGATTCTTCCCAGGACAGGTCTGTTTCGTCTCAGGGAGTTAGTGAACCCTTTGAATTAAGGCTCAGTGCCTGCCTGTTTGGTGCTGCTTCGACAACCGGTCCGTTCATCTGAGCGGTTAATGGAACATTTTCAACAACGGGAAGATGCTGCAATGGTCGTCTGTCCAATTGATGGAACGGCGGATCGGCACCAGCCGACGATTCGCCAGATCTCCTTGTTTCAGGACATCAGAATGACGGGCCAGCAATACCCAGAGACTGGTTTCAGTCACCCGCTGCCCAGATTCCGCAACATCGTTAATTGGTGAAATCGCCAGATGAAATCGCTCCGCATGTCCCGCCAGGACCGGCAGAAGGTCTACATGCCGATTGGAAATATGCACCGCGAGAATTCCATTTTCGCGAAGATGTCGCAGATAGAGTTGGATGGCTTCCGCCGTCAGCAGGTGACTCGGAATGGCATCACTACCGAACGCGTCGACCACGAGAATGTCATATTCTTGATCCGGTAACTGTTCCAGCGACAGTCGGGCATCGCCGGGAATCACTTTGGTCTCCCCTTCAGAATCCTCCAGGTAGCGGAAAAAACGTTGGGCGTAGTCAATGACAGCCGGATTGATTTCATAGAAGTCGAACCATTCTCCCGGTTGGGCATACGCAGCCAGCGTGCCGATTCCCAATCCGATGATTCCGACTTTCTTCGGGGACTCCGTGCGGTGGTTCGCCAGTGCCAGCCCCACTCCTGATGAAACTCCGAAATATGTTGTCGGCGCGAAGCAATACGGTTCATGGACGAATTGAAATCCGTGAACCGTTACGCCATGCACCATTTCGAACAGATGCTCTGCCGGATGATCGGAGTTGTATTCCCGGATGCGGATGACGCCGTAGAAATTGCGGCTGACCAGATGGGAATGACGAGTGAAATTCCAATTGCTGATCGCCAGACTTCCGGCCAGCAGTACCAAACCCAGCAATGCCCCGATTCTCCGTAAACGCCATTTCGTCTGCGAGCGCCTCGGAACTTTCCTGGAAGAATTGCTGGCGGTGGCTTCTCGCTCAATACCGGAACGTTCCAGCATGGAGACACACAGCAGGACATAAGACAGGAGCATCCCCAACGGAAGCTCCATGTTCGTTCTGAAGATCTGTGGAGCGATGAGTCCTGTAAACATTCCGCCACAGGCCCCCCCTGCGGACATGACCAGGTAAAAATACGTCAGCATCTCAGATGCGGGGCGGGTCCGGACCAGTTCTCCATGACAATACATGCAACCGGAAAACAGGAGCGCCAGGAAAACTCCTAACTGAAGCGGCAACGGGAGAACGGTTTGAGATGATTCATAAATCAGTGATGAACTGCTCAGGACGAGAGTAATCAATAAGAGCAGGCCCCACAGGTATCGACGGTCAATGCTGTCGCGAGAGAAACAGATAATGAGCGAAATCAGATAGAGAGTGAGTGGAATCACCCATTGATATGGTCCGGAACTCACATCCAGAGAGAGTTTCTCGGTAATGGCTCCCAGCAGAACCGTCGGAACCATCGCGAGACAGAACCAACGGAACGTCATCACACGAGGAATGGGAAACGGCCCGGAGGGGAACCTCGAAATTGACGTCTCCCTGGATTTCCGCCAGACCGGCACGCTACAGAGAAGCATTCCTATGACGTAGATCGAAAAAAGGATCTTCCAGAAGTTGACCTGGGAATTCAGCGATAAGAGGGGATCAAACAGAATAGGATAAGTGACCAGACCCAATACGGAACCGGCATTTGAAACCGCATACAGTCGATAGGGAAGCTGTCCTGGAATAACCCGTCGATACCAGTCCTGCAAGAGAGGTCCGGTGGTACATAACAACAGATAAGGCAGTCCCGCATGTACCATCAACAGCAGGAGAATGCGTCTGGCAGGTGAGGTCGAATCAAAGGAATGTCCATTGGAGGAGAATCCCAAAAAAGGGGTGAAACTGGCGAGGAGTAACAGCCCGACAAAAAAGAGAGCTTGTTGTCTGCTGGAGAGAAAACGTGCCAGGAGAAATGCCAGCCCGTATCCGATGAACAGCAGCGCCTGAAAGAAAAACAGGCAAACGGTCCAGACTTGAGGGGTTCCGCCAAAGGTCGGCAAGATCAGTCGGCTCACGATGGGCTGAACCTGAAACACCAGCCCGGCGGACAAGAAAATCGTCAGTGAGAACAGGCATTCCAGGAGACGTGTCTCTTGTCTGGGGGCAGCCCCCTCATTTTTACTCACCGTCGTCACCGTACCGCTTGAGATTGACACTCAGGTCATTCTGTAACTGAGTTGCGAGTTCTCTCATTTTCCCCACCATCCGACAACCCATCTGAATGGATTCTTCCAAAACCCTTGTTCTCTCAGAGAGGTTAATTAAATTTAAACTGTTTTCATGATATGGCTTATGTCTCATTATAAATGTACAGACGAGTACGAAAACGGCTCTAATGGACTCAAAACTTTTGTTTCCAGTTGACACCGCAAACAATCAAATTGAGAATGAGTGTCAATTCCCTGGTCGTCTCGGCTGGTCACTGCTTCACCCCAGGGAACAGCGAACGAGCCCAGCCGGTTTCCCGAAAGAGGATCGGCGAAACTTTATGGCACGATGATCCATGTCCACAATCACACCCATCCTCAACCAAATCTGGGCCGGTGACGCAACTTCCCATGAGCAGTTGTCATTGATTTACATGGAATTACGACGTCTGGCGAGCTTCAAACTGAAGAACGCTCCTCCAGGACAGACATTGCAGCCGACGGTCCTTGTCCATGAAGCGTTCTTGAGGCTGGCGGGTGGGAATCCAGACAAAAAGTGGGCGAATCGAGGCCATTTTTTTTCAGCGGCGGGAGAAGCCATGCGTCATATTCTGGTGGAGAATGCCCGTCGTCGCAAAAGTCTCAAACGAGGAGGCCATCATGTGCATCTTATGGCCGCCGAGGAACATGCTATTGTCGAACCACCTGACGCCGAGGAATTACTCGATCTGGACGCAGCACTTTCCAAACTGGCCACGAGCGATCCCGAACTCGCTCGCTTAGTGGAACTTCGGTATTTTGCCGGCTTGACAATCGAACAAACGGCCGAAACGTTGAACATCTCCCCTCGAACAGTGAAACGAAACTGGGCATTTGCGCGCGCCTGGTTGGGGCGGGAACTGGGCCTCGGAGAAGAAAACTCCCAATAAGTCTGGCCCCCTCTGCCGGAGAATTTCGTATGACATCTTGCAGGAGATTTTCGTTCCTGGAGCGTATCCACAAATCCGATGGCCGATCTGGCACGCGGGCACCAACGTTTTTATTGGGAAAACGCGTGCAGCTCGGCCACATGATAGACCAAGCCGGTCTAAAGCCCAATTCCTTCTATGGCCGTTGAATTAGAAAAAGAAAAATCCATTTTCTTCCATGCGTTGAGCATTGAGTCTGCCGGTGAACGGGCGGCTTATGTCATGGACGCCTGCGAGGGAAACGAGTTGTTACTGAATGGCGTCTCCGCGCTTCTCAAGGAAAATGATCGCCTGGACAGTCCGCTTGATAAACCATTGGCAGACCTGTTTCTGTCCTCTGCGACACGTAAGGGAATACCGGGGAAAAGGTGTGATCAATACGCACCGGGCGCAATGATCGGTCCTTACAAATTGATGGAGCAAATCGGCGAAGGAGGTTTTGGCCTTGTATTTGTCGCCGATCAGCAACAGCCTGTCCGCAGACGGGTGGCTTTGAAGATCATCAAGCCGGAAATCGGGTTCAGTCAGATCATCGCGAGGTTTGAAGCCGAGCGGCAAGCTCTCGCCATG
>DATMFC010000148.1:0-22784 GCA_035556335.1 Planctomicrobium sp.
TTCTTCAACGTTTCATGCAAATTCAGATTCGATACCGGGTCGCCGAACTCATACGGCTTTGATTCATCAAGCGTGACCTGACCGGCTCCGCGAAATTCGGTCTCATGACGCCCGGGCGCATCCCGATTGCTGATCTGAATCAATTGTTCAAGAGCCTGATTTCCCACCCGTTTAAGGCCACGGGGAGTGACTCGATACTGGCCGGTTTTGTCTTTTTCGATGTAACCCCGTTTGATCAGTTTGTCCATCAGATCCGGGTGGTCTTTCTCCCAGTCCGGCAGTGCGTCGAGAACTTCTTCGCCGTGATGGAGAAAATACTCTGCGAGCTGATCAAATAAGGCATCAGCCGATTGCGGGCTGAAGTTGTCGGTGCCGTCCCAGCGTGAAAACTCGAATTGCATCGTTACGACTCCTGTGCCCTGGCCTCATTCTCCTCAATGATTTCTGTGACGACTTCGGTGATCTCAATTTCTGTGACTTCAATTGAAACGGATTCGGCTTGAACGACCGGGGTTGATTCCGGTTCCGGATCACAATCGGCTTCCGTCATCACCAGATCGAGAGGAGGGGGCGTGGCCCGAACGTAGCGTTGTGGCTCGATCAGTTTCATCTGAACTGCCGTATTTGTCTGGGAAGAACTGCCGGAACAGGTACATCGAACCGTGGTTTCGGTGGCCGGAACGAGACGTTCCGCTCCACACTGCGGGCATTTCCACCGTCGGCGGACATCATATTTCAAGCGAACGGAAGGACCGCGCATTCGACTTTCCTGAAATTTCAGTAGTACCTGATCTCGATAAAAACAGTGAGTAGGGTGGGTCAAAGTCGCACAATGTGCTGGTGGGTCGTCGCCAACAGTCAATCGTGCTTGCGGCGGTTCGTTTTCCTTGAAAACTTGTTCTGCGACTGAAGACTCACCGCACCATCATGTTGGCTCGACCCACCCTACAAGTGTGAATCATCCAAGCTAGAGCCACTCTTCTTTATTGTAGGCGCCCTCTGTCCGATCAGCCATACACCGATACGAGTGAGTTTGCCTCACTGCCGGTTCGGCGGAGATCTTTCGGCGGAAGGAGGACGGAGCATTTTCGGAGGGGTGCGAGGCATTCGCTGGCCAGATTCCACCGCCTGACGGAAATTGGAGAATGCGTCGTCCAGATAAGGAATCGTGGGCTGAATTTTCGCCACGGGGTTGCCGACCGTTCCAAAAACCTGCACCCAGACCCAGCCGCCAGCGAATTGTCCGAAAATCGGAATGCGACGGTTCGCCCGGGAATTGAAATCCAGCTCCAGCGACCCCGTTTTCGTTCCGGCAAATCCGACGGAACCTCGCCCTCCAAAATTCAATGCGTCTCCCACCAGTTCAATGTTCCCGAAGTCAAAAACTTCATCGTGAATCGTGAAATCCGCATAGGCATAGTTGAATGCGGCGTCTCCCTGTTGAGCGGGACGGAAGCTGAGAATCGTCATCATCTGCGCGAAGACCGGCAGTTCATACAACGCGGCCGGAGTGATCTGAATCCACCCCTGACCGATCGTGCTTTTCGTGTCAATTCCGCGACCGGAGGCTTGCAGCACTCCGTTCACCTTTCCCATGAGCTTCTGATATTTCTGTTCTCGCGCCCATTCTCCCAGTTCGACGTCGTTGACGTTCAGCTCCACACGATACGGGAGGTTGTCTGAATTTCCGTTCAGTTCCAGTTCGACATCAATCCCGACCTGACCGCCGTAAAGATTGGCACGTACCTGTTCCCTGCGATACGGATTCCCAGGGCTATGCACCGGTTCCTTGCCGGAAAGTTTCGGAGTACCGATGGTGAAGCGATTCCCTTTCACAAGGAACGGTCCCTGAACCTTACGAAACGGCATGTCGAGCGCCCGCAAGGAATCCAGTTCTCCGAATCCTTCCATTTCCAGATTGCGACCATCCCAGCTTCCGCGATGGATGACGTGCCCGTTCACTTTGGTGATCGGCACACCGGCAACCAACTGGTTGTCGGTCAACGCCACTGCTGTCGTCCACGAAGCCGTCATCATGTCGGGATATGCGGTCCAGCCTTTCACATCCAGACCGACAGTGAGATCGACCGTGTTCTGAAGCTGCACCGCATTCAACGTTGCCGACATGTAAGAAGGGAGAGCCCGTTTCAGTTCATCATCCGGATTCAGCTTACGGATATTCAGTGTCTTTTCATCGAGAAAGAGTCGCCAGGCCATGTCTTTCGAGGGAGCGATGTGAACATAGGCGGAGTCTGGAACGGCCCCATTGATGAGCAGATAGGCTCCATCGTGATCTCCGTGCAGCGAGTGAATTCGGAGCCGTTCTCCATCCCAGCGCAACGTTCCGGCGACGTTATTCCAGGTATACGGAATCGACTTGGGAGTGAGTTGACCGTTGGTCCAGTGAATGCCGTCGAGCGTGACGTCACAGGTTCCTCCCGGCTTCCACGAGAGTGCCACCTGATCCACATCCACATTCCCTTTGATCCCGAAATCATTCCATGCGGTTTTCATTTCCGGACTGGCGGTTGTTGTTGCCCGCTCGAGGTCGAAGTCGAGTGGAATCTGTAATGCGCCCAGTTCAAGAATCAGGTGTCCGTCGGAGTCTTCCAGATCGTAAACCGCTCGGCCTGAGATTTCCGCGACACCATGCTTCGCTTTGAGTTCATCAAAGATCCAGGTGTTTCGATGGAACGGGTCGTAACTCAGTTTCCCTTTCAAGTGTGTCAGGTCATAGGGGAATCCTGTGTAATTCATCGTGCCATCGGACACGTCCCCTTCGATGCAAATGAAGACTTTCCCCTCGGTCTCCGGGTTCCGAACCACTCGAACCTGAACATCGCCAGCGGTTCCGTTGAGCCGTAGGGTTTCGAGTGTCGACCGAATGATCAATTGTTCGGGTCTTTGAAAGGCATCGCGCAATGCCTTGTCAATCGGGACGCCATGGGTTTCAATCACCAGATCAACATCGTTCATGGAATCTGTCGGGTCAAATTGCCCCCGCATACGCACGGGGCGACCAGCCGCTTCTCCCTGAAGATCCATGATGAATGCCGTGCCGTGCTGTCGGACTTCTCCCTGAACTTTCTCGACGGGATACCGGAAGTAATCACAGATGGCGCGACAATGAATGGCCTTGAAGTTTTCCAGCTTCCACTGCAATGTCCCCCCCGGAGATTGTGTGAATCCCACGGCAACATCAAATGTTCCACTGGGAGAAATCAGATCGAAGAATTGGGACGCACGTCCCCAGAGAAACCCACTGATCCTGTCGTCAAGGCTCAACTGCGTGGCACGCACCAGAAAGTTCTTGGCCCATGCTCCTCCGGTTTTCGTTGCCGATCCATTGATAAATAATGTACTCGGACCGTTCGAGGCCCGCAGATCCCGAATCTCGAAGATCTCCGGAGACAAGCGGAACTTCGCTTCCAGATCATACAACGGCACCGGCAGCAGGAACTCAGAAACCTGACCATGTGAAATCTGACCTGACATGGAATAACTGAGTTGAGCCTGCGGATTGGACTGTCCCAGTTCGAACTGAATCGCCAGATCGGCTCTTAATAAACTGGTTGGCTCAGTCGAAGAGCCGGCACTCGTCGTCAGGTTGATTGATGAGGTGTTGTCTGTCGATGCGAAACGGGGGTTTTGACGAAGCCCCGATTGCGAAAGCAGCGCCTGATTCGTCTCCCGCAATATGGCAAGCTGTTCCTGAACCTGTGGAGAAAATCGAGCGGCCAGATCGATCAGAGAGTCTCCGAGTCGCACATCTCCTGCCGCGCCGTGAAGGTGCCATTCGCCGGTCCCGGTGTCGAGTAATCCGGAAAGCTGCAGGTTTCCGAACACTTCCGCAACTCCCAGACCTTCGAATTCATAACGTTGATTCGACTCCGGCCGGAAGAGGGCCTGAATTCCCTGAACGTTGACGAATCGGGTTTGACCATCTACCGGGGAGACAAACCCCACTCTCAGGGTTCCGTTACGGATTGTCCATTCCGGAGAGACCTGCGCGGCTGGGGGAGTGGCCGAGATTCCCTCCCAGTTCCAGCGGTGATTGGCATCCCGAATGCAATTCACTTCCATCGAATGTGCGACCAGTTCGCGAATGACGACGCGCTGGTTGCGTCTGAGAATCTCGGAGTCGATGTGAATGACGATTCGTGGGATACGAATCAGATCGTCTCCCGTTTTTCGAGCCTGAACGACAAGTTGAGTCACTTCTATGTGAGAGAGATCGATGCATCTGGCCGCTTCGAACATGACATTGCAGTCCGGCAGCGATTCGGTCAAATGGGCGCGAATGAAGTCGGTGAGCAGATCATCTTTCGAGGCCCACCAGCGCGCAGCAACTCCTCCGACGGTGATGACTGCAATCAGCAGCAGCACCACCATCCAAAGCATCGTGTCCCGGATTCCATTCCAAGTCACAGAGTTAGGTTCCGATGAAAGGAGAAATACTAAATTCTAAATCCTAAGAACCAAACAAATTTCAAACGGAGAGAACAATGTTCAATGTTTCTTCTGTTTTGGTTCTTAGAGTTTAGTATTTAGAACTTTTCCACCTCGTGGTGAACGCCACGATTCCCACTCCTGCCAGAACAAACAGCGGATACTCGGTCGGAAGACGGTATCGCAGTGAACTGACAAAAATCAGATGCAGCAACGCGAAATAGAATATCGGACCCGCCAGAATCGAGACAGACCAGATTCCCTCTCGCAACGCCCCGGTTTGCAGTGATCTTTTGATCAGTAAAACTGCTCCCCAAATGGAAAAAAGCAAGACGGGGAGATACGTCACTAATACAGAGAAAATCGCGATCGGGTGTTGGAACTGATCGGCATTCGGCCACGGCTTCCAGTATCGCCAAGCCTTGACGACTGCCAGTTCCAGAACCCGTACCGGGGAACTGATCGCAAACTCTTTGGCAGCCTTGCGATAATACTGATCCACTTCATATTCACTCATGCGACCGAGCAACGCATCACGATCGAAAAACCTCATATCACTGTCGCCGGTCGCCTCAGGATTCAGGCCATCGTACAGACTCGGTCCCATCCAGAAGGTTGTGAAGGTGAAATGTCCGGTGACCGCCTGATTGCGTAATCCCCATGGCAGCAGCGCCAGAACCATCCCAGTGACGACAAGTCCTCCGGCAATCAAAGCGAACAACCGTCGGCCTGGCGGAACAGTGAGGAACAGCAATCCCGCCACGATGGGAGACGCCAGGATCCAACTGGGGCGCTGATAGACTCCCGCCGCAATGGCAACACCGGTCAGCAACGACAGTCCGACAATGGCACTCCACTTCAATGATGTTGCAGAGAGTCGTTGAAAAAGTGCGTGACCACAAAGCAGACTCCAGAGCAACATGGCTGCGAAAGCGGTTTCGCAGAGCGGTTCCACGGAGAACACAATCAGCGTCGGAGAGAACGCTGCGAGCGCTGCTGCGATGACGCCCACCTTTTCATCAACGACTCGCTTCCCCAGAAGATAAGTCAGCCAGCAGGCGAATGTCCCGACAAGGGCCAGCGTGATCCTCGCGGCAAAGAGTGACGGCCCCACCAGAGTAATCGGGACCGCCAGCAGTGCCGGGAAACCGGGCATCCGCAGTGCATATCGGGGAGGAGTGTATACGGAATAAGTCTCGCCATTCGCAATCGTCTGGGCGAGCAGCCAGTATCCTTCGGCATCTCCTTCAATCAGAAACGCGCGCTGCCAGCGGTGATCGAGCAGATACTGAAGCCCGATGGCGGCCCCCACCCGAACGGTGAGCGCCCCCAGCATGACAATCATCAGGATCACCCGCCAACGACGATCAACAGGAAGCGAAAACATAACGGGCGACCTACTCGTATTCGACACAGCGTCTGCGATGGGTAGCTGGGGCGCGAATTAACTTTCCATCCAGAAAAGAGAGGACGGCCCGGCCAGTCTGGCTTGTTTTTACCCGTATTTTTCTCGTGGACTCTCACCATGAGGATGAAGAGCGGATTTCACAAATATCTGCCCTGAAAGGGCTTTATAACACAGCCCAGGGTCGCTCACGAAGTGAGCGCACCCTGGGTGAAAGAGCATCGTGTTGACAAACCCACCCTGAAGGGGTTGTACAAGGGAATCTGATTGTGCAACCCCTTCAGGGTAGACTTGAAAGGGATCTCCATCAACCCAGGGTGCGCTCACTTCGTGAGCAACCCTGGGCTGTGTTGTCGAAACCCCTTCGGGGTAAAACGATCGGAGTTTCCACGGGAACTGTCAAAAAATGTGGGTAAAAACAAGCAGTTCTGGCCTGGCCACCCGGGTTGAGATCAACCTTAACGACAGGATCAGTCCCAGCTCAGAGTCGAAGCACTCTGGTACTCGGTAACCCGGGTTTCAAAGAAATTCTTCTCTTTCGACAGGTCAATCGTTTCGCTCATCCATGGGAATGGATTGGATGAACCGTACTGGGTCGGCAGGCCGATACGTTCCAGTCGTCGATCCGCAATGAACTGCACGTAATCCCGGAAGAGATCGGCGTTCAATCCGAGGACTCCGCGAGGAAGAACGTCGCGGGCATAATCGATCTCCACTTCAACGGCGTGTTTCACCCGATCGATCATGGACTGCTGGAATTCTGCGGTCCACAGTTCAGGGTTCTCGGTCCGGATGCCGTTGATCAGGTCGATTCCGAAGTTCAGGTGAATCGTTTCATCACGCAGGATGTACTGGAACTGCTCACCAATTCCGGTCATCAGGTTGCGGCGATGGAACGACAACACCATCACGAACCCGGTGTAGAAGAAAACGCCTTCCATGATCAGGTAGTACCCGATCAGATTTTTCAGGAAGGCCTGTGCCCCTTCAAAGGTGTCCGTGGTGAAGTTGGGGTCGAGAATTTCGGCAGTCAGTTCCATTTCCAGATCGTCCTTTCGGGCGATGGCCGGAACTTCGTGATACATGTTGAAGACTTCCCCTTCGTTCAGCCCCAGGCTTTCGACGATATAGAGGAAGGTATGCGTGTGAATGGCTTCTTCAAACGCCTGACGCAGCAGGTATTGCCGACATTCCGCATTGGTAACGTGACGGAAAATCGCCAGAACGAGATTGTTCCCAACCAGACTTTCTGCTGTTGCGAAGAAACCGAGATTTCGCAGAATGACACGGCGTTCATCGTCAGTCAGTTTGCTGGATTTCCAGATCTCGATGTCCTTGTGCATCGGGACTTCGGTCGGCATCCAGTGATTGGAACAACCATTGAGATAATGCTCCCAGGCCCATTGATACTTCAGCGGCATCAACTGATTCACATCCACCTGATGGCAGTTGATCAATCTCTTTTCACGAGCATTCACCCGACCTTGTTGATTCGCCTGGGGTTGATTCACCTGAGCTTGTTCCGGAAAGAGTTCGGTTGAAGTGGATGATGGGGTCATATTGAATCCTGATTCTCTTGGTCAGATTGATGTTGATGTCAGTCTCGATCCGGGAATGTCGGTGTCACGGCGATATCGAGTGCTCATTGCACCGCTCGCATATTACATATTGTGCGTCGTCGGACTTTCCGGATCTTCTCTAAATAGTGCGGTACTGTTGGCAGTGCCGCGTTGTCCCCTCCTGAGAATGCGGTACAGATCCTTTGTCTGAAGCAGTTCCGGAATGAATTCCAAAAGTTCGTTTCGAGCAGAAAGCCAGGTGGCCGAATAAGGGCCACCTGGTTCCGGCAGGTCATATCCTTCGACATCAGTCACCAGCAGATAACTGCGGTCGGTGAAGTCATATCTCCACGCACGCGAGACTCCCGGTGTATGCTCGACCGTGAATCCCAACCTCTGAAACGTGCAATTTGCTCGATCAGTTGCAGGCGATTGAGGGTGCTTAGACACGCAAAAATCTCTCATTGGCCATGCTCATGCTGCTGACGCGACATGAGCATGACACCCACCCGTCAAAAATCGTTACTGGCAGGACTCGCAGTCTGGATTGTCGATACTGCAGGCACTGGTGACGACCGTTGCCGGAAGCTCCCGACTGATTTCGATCTCACTGGACGCACTGCGGTTCTTCATCCATTTTGGCTGAACTCCGAAGCGGTTGACGTCCAGTGTGGATTTCTCGACCTGAGTCGCGGCCAGCGTTCGCAGGTAGTAGGTTGTCTTGAGTCCCTTCTGCCAGGCGAGCATGTACATATCGTGCATCTTGCGACCGCTCGGTTCCGGCAGGTAGAGATTGAGCGACTGCCCCTGATCGATCCATTTCTGGCGACGTGCAGCACATTCAATCAACCATTTCGGTTCCACTTCGAACGCGGTGAGATAACGTTGACGCAGCTCCAGTGGAATGCGGCCGATGTTCTGGACGGAACCGTCGTAGTACTTCAGTTCGTCGAGCAGAGGAGCGTCCCAGAGTCCCAGTTGCTTGAGTTCAGTCACCAGCATTTCGTTCACTTGAGTGAACTCGCCGGACAGATTGCTCTTGGCGTACAGATGTTTGTAAGCCGGTTCAATCGACTGGGCCACACCGATAATTGTGGAGATCGTGGCTGTCGGAGCAATGGCCAGCACGTTGCTGTTTCGCATTCCATTCTTCGCAACTGCATCGCGAACAACCTGCCAGTCGAGCGTTGAAGACATGTCGACCGGAACGGTTTCCCCTCGTTCCGCTTCCAGCAGTTTCATGGTGTCGATCGGCAACAAACCGCGATCCCACTTCGAGCCGGTGTAGCTGGAATAGGTTCCCCGTTCCCGGGCCAGTTCGGATGAAGCCAGAATCGCATAGTAGGAAATCGCTTCCATACTCTGATCTGCGAATTCAACGGCTTCGTTGCTGGCGTAGCAGATTCCCAGTGCGCACAAGGCGTCCTGAAAGCCCATCAGTCCCATTCCGACCGGACGATGCCGACGGTTGGAACGTTCCGCTTCTGCTGTCGGATAGAAGTTAATGTCGACGACGTTATCGAGCATCCGGACTGCCAGCGTGACGGTTTCACGCAGCATCTCGAGATTCAACTTGCCGTCGGTGACGTGAGCGACAAGGTTGATCGATCCCAGGTTGCAGACCGCGGTTTCATCAGCCGAGGTGTTGAGCAGAATCTCGGTACACAGGTTGCTGCTGTGAACGACTCCGGCATGATCCTGCGGAGACCGGATGTTCGACGGATCTTTGAAGGTGACCCACGGGTGTCCGGTTTCAAACAGACGGGTCAACATCTTCCGCCACAGGTCGGCTGCGGAAACTCGGCGGAACAGGGAAATCTCTCCTTCATCCGCCAGACGCTCGTACTCTTCGTAACGTTTTTCGAATGCACTTCCGTAAAGGTCGTGCAGATCACTCACCTCATCGGGACTGAAGAGGGTCCATTGGGCTCCCTGACGGACTCGCTTCATGAACAGGTCGGGAATCCAGTTGGCGGTGTGCATGTCATGCGTCCGCCGTCGGTCGTCCCCGGTGTTCTTTCGCAGGTCAAGAAACTCTTCGATGTCGAGGTGCCATGTTTCCAGATAACTGCAAACGGCCCCTTTTCGCTTGCCTCCCTGATTCACCGCAACGGCGGCGTCGTTCACCACTTTCAGGAACGGGATGACTCCCTGGCTTTTGCCGTTCGTTCCGTGAATGTGGGAATTGGTGGCGCGAATGCTGGTCCAGTCGTTCCCCAGTCCTCCGGCCCATTTCGAGAGAACGGCGTTGTCTGAAACCACCTTGAAGATGTGTCCCAGATCGTCGCTCACTGTGCTGAGATAGCAGGAACTCAACTGCGGATGCGGTGTTCCGGAGTTGAACAGCGTCGGTGTAGCCGAAGTGAACCGGAAGGATGAGAGAATGTTGTAAAATTCAATCGCCCGATCTTCACGTGCTTCTTCATTGAGAGCCAGTCCCATCGCAACCCGCATCCAGAAGTATTGCGGTGTTTCAATTCGGCGACCGTTCACATGCAACAGGTAACGGTCGTAAATCGCCTGTAGACCCAGATAATGAAACTTGCTGTCTCTCTCTGGCTGCATCGCGGCAGCGATTCGGGTCAGATCGTATTCACGCAGTTCCGGAGCAAGACGCTCTGCACGAATTCCGTCGATAATGTAGTGTTCGAACTGGTCCTGGTGCAGGCGGTTCAGTGTTTTGCTGTTGGGGGTCTCTCCCAGAACTTCCTGATAAATGACGTTGAGCATCAATCGGGAAGAAACGACATCGAACGCCGGGTCCCGTTCAATGCGTGACCGTGCCGCCAGGATTTGTGCCCGATAGATTTCCCCGATGGAAATGCCGTCAAAGACTGATCGCAAAACTTCTTCGGCCAGTTCTTCCGTATTGACGAGGTCCGTCAATCCTTCAGCCGCTTCGTTCAGTCGTTTTTTGATTCGTCGGGGATCAAATGGAACCCGAGTGCCATCCCGCAGCAGGATATGGGTTTGTGATGGAGCTTCAACAACAGGAGTGTCTCCGCGCAAGGCCCGGATTTTGGCATGCTCGGCTCGGTAGATGATGTAGCGTCGTGCGACCCGATAGTGCCCCAGGGCCATCAATTCCATTTCGACGAGATCTTGAATTCGCTCAACGTCCACTCCGCCGGGCTGACTGGCCAGCGCAGCGACATCATCAGAAATCGACTTCACAACTCCTGCAATATCGTGAACGACGTCTGCTTCCAACTGTTGCCCACTGGCCAGATTCAATTCTGCCCGAAAGGCATTAGCAATCGCATTTTGAATCAATTTCAGATCGAACGAAACGATTCGACCATCCCGTTTACGAACGATCCACTCGTGAGGGGCACGCAACATGAATTCGACTCCCATTCTTCCCGTCTCTCCGACGGTTCAGCGCGGATTCACCAAAACCAGATCCCAGCCAGCGAAATCGAGGAGTCTTGTGCCGAATGTGAAGAACAGTTCTGCTGGGGAAAGTTGCCGGAAACTGGCAATTCCAACAGGCCCTGACTGTGCGCACGAAGATCTGAAAGCACCTCGACCGCCCTTTCCCGAGAAGGTTCGGTGGACAAAGCAACCCGGCCCGACGGCGTCGACCGTCGAAATCCTCTGAACCGAGTCACCCAGCCGCTGGCAGGTTTTCGGACTCGCGAAGATGTGTTCTGATCTGTGATTCAGAGACAATAGAGACGAAGAACCTCGGACAAAACTCCCTTCAATCCGCTCGCGGAAAAGGGAACTCGATCGTTCGAAAGGCTTTTGTTCGTGACTCTAAAATCTCTTGTTGAACCAGATCGGGCACACCGACGGACATCGCACAACAATCCATGAAAGATCAGTGAGATTCGATGGCAGTCGTTTTCGCTTACCGTTGTGGGGCAGTCCCGGATTTCCACCGGATTCCCTCTTATCGAAACCACAACTAATAGTGGTTAACCAGCAACGAGCACCAACATATCGCCGATTCAGAGGAAGTCAACGAATGAATTTTCACTTCTTTCAAGCCAAGTACAGCAATGGGTTTGCGCGAAAATTTTTGGGACGCTTGCAAAAGTGAAGTCAAAGCGCTCACTTCACAATCAGTTGTTCAATCACATCAGGATGCTCTTTTGCAACGTTCGTTGTTTCGGCGGTATCCGACGTGAGGTCAAACAACCGAACTGCTGACTCTCCCTGAACATAGATTCCCTTCCAGTTTCCCTTGCGAACCGCCTGAACCTTGCGATCGGAGGTGGCCCAGTAAAGAAGTGCCGGGACTTGTTGTTGTGGACGGGACCGAAGTGTGGAAACAAAGGAAATCCCATCAGTTCGAGCGGGTCGACGCTGGGTGGAAGTCAGTTCGATCAGGGTGGGCACCAGATCCCATGCGGCAGAGAGATGGTTGGTGGTTCCGGATCGAATCTGCCCCGGCCAATAGAAGACGAGTGGAATCCTTAAATTTCCTTCTCCCAGTCCGTGTGAGAAGAGTTGAGTCCCGTTAGGCAAAGCTTCCGGCTTGCCCTGGTGACCCGAGTTCTGGCGATATTCCGGTCCAGTTTCCGAAGTCAGGATGACGCAGGTTGTTGTGTTGAGTCGGAGTTGCTGCAGAGCATTTACTAAGGTTCCGACAGCCCGATCGATTTGCGGGACCGGTTTCCCTTCCTTCGAGAATGTGGGAAGAGAGACATGCAGAAAGAACGGGCGACGTGTCTGCTGATTTCGCTGCAGAAAATTGACGGCTTCTGATGCGAACAGATCAATGGCATGAACTCCTTCCTTTTTCGAGGCGTTCTGAACCAGTTTCATCGTCGTCGCGTCAATGGAAATGCTCGCCGGAAACGGAGCCGCTTCGCTCCGATTGCGAAACCCGACCCATTCGTCAAATCCTCGCTGCACCGGTAAATCGGTATCGTCCCACTGACCGATAAACGCCGTGATGTATCCCCCATTCCAAAGTAGACCGGAAAGCAGTCCACGATTCTCCGGAAGTGAAACCTGTCCGTTCGTCGCTCCCCCATTTGTCGGCTGGACCAGTGCTGGATTTCGTCCTGTCAGGAAGCTCCAGCGGGCCAGTCTCAAATCGGAACTGGCCGCATAGTGCTGAGTGAAGGTGAGGCCCTCCTCAACGAGCTGATCGATATGAGGGGTCGAGACTTCTTCAGTCGCCCCACTGTAAAGCGGTCGATCCAGTTGAATCAGGACGATATTGGGTGACTGCGCATTTCGTCCCAGTCTCTGCTGCCGGTTGACCTGCCGAATTGCTTCTCGATTCTGCCGTTGAATTTCCCCCAGTTGTGTCGCCGCGTCATCGAGTTGCTGAAGCAGACCTTCTCCGACCCCCGCTTCCTCGAACACGTTATTGGACTGAATCAGATCTCTGAGACTTCCAATGATCCCCGGGCGAGATTCACCGTTTGCGGCATTTCCAGAGGGCTCAAGATCATCCGCAACCTGTTGAACAGGACGTGACTTCGTTGGAACCGGTTCGTCCGACCAGGCAATGTTTCCGACGCATCCAGTTCCGCAAAAACAGAGACCCGCGATCACAGCGAGCATTGTCATCGCACGAAAATTGGTGAAATGAAAGCCCCTTGCAGATGGGCATTCGTTTTTACCTGGGCATCTTGTGAATGCCATACTTATCCCCTGGCAGCGTTCAAAACAGGATTCAAAACAGGGTAACCGTTTAGCGGTCTGAAGTTGTCCGAGGCCAATTTGCTGTCGAGTGATGATTTTTACCGCAAAGACGCCAAGATCGCGAAGGGGTTGGAAATCATAAGTGAGTCATCTTCTCCAACCAGTCTGTCTGGTCAAAATGGCCTGAATACGTGTGGAAGAAACCACGAATCGAACGAATCACACGAATGAATCAGAGTGAGGTTCCTGACAAACGATTTCGGCTGATTCGTGGTTCGCTCTTTCTTGGCGTCCTTCGCGTCTTTGCGGTAAAAATCTCTTTGCAATTTGAACAGGCTTCATTCCGCTAAAATGTTACAAAACAGGAAATTTCTCCGGCAATGTCATCGGAATAGAAAGTGCAACTCCTATGCCGGGACAAAATCGCAGAGCCGGTGCGGATTCGTCAAAACCGCGTCGCAGTGATTTCCATTTCGTTAACCATGGAAACAGGCGAGCCTGCCGCGCCAACCGCAGTTAACGATTACAGCGATTAGACGAGTCTGGTTGCATTGCAACAGGGCATTGCTACCGGATGCAAGGAATTCTTTCATGTGGTTCGGTTTTGTTGAAATTCCAATTCACAGACAGGCCGATGATGGAGTGAAATAGAGCAGTTCACTTTGCAGCAGTTTGTTCGTCTGTCTGTACACTGCTTCAAGAACTCTCTTGGCAAATTCGGGTCGAAGAGAGAGCACATTGCTCTACCGTATGACTGCGCAGTGCGTGTTTCATTTGATGAGGCACGCCTGGCTGCCGGATGTACGGTGAGCACTTCATGTTCATGCGCGATATTCTGTCAGATGAGGGTCCCCCATGTTGAAGTTTCCCAAAGTCAAGTTTTTTGTTCGGGCCACTGGAAGTGTGATCTGTTGCCTGATGGCGGCGATTGCATCTGCCGGGGAAACGAACTCCGCTCCCGATTCCGTCACAGAGCTCCAGACTGCGGTGATCCAGACTGCGATTCTGGCGTCAGATGACACCACTGCAGCAGAGAGTTCTGCGATTGAACTGACTTCCCATTACGAATCCCCCGAGTGTGTTGCTCCTCCGGCCGAATGCGGTCAACCGGTGCAATATACGACTTCGGGCTGTCAGCAATGCCAGCAACCTCGATGTTGTCACAAGGGGCTCCTTTGCCGACTGCATTACTGCAAGCAGATTTGCCATCTGCACAGCACCTGCGACCTGTATCCCCATTTTGCTTACTTCCCGGAGCATCACGGTTACTACTACTTCCGGCCTTACAATTACACAACAGTGCTCGCACACCAGTCCATTGCCGGTCGCCTGGGAGTTGATCCTGCAAATCCGTATTCCGTGAGCCTCCTCAACCCGATTCTCGATCACTTTGCAGAAAAGTATCCTGCCAGAGAAGACTCTTACGAACAGGTTCTGCCCCAGCGAGTTTCGCTGCCATTACTGGAAGACATGCTGGAGAGAAAGTAGTGCCTTGTCAGGCTTCAAACTGAGGGTTGTCTGACATGTTCCGCGGCTCGTTGGCCGCTCCCGATTCGATTCTTCCACCCTCATTTTGAATGCTGACGCAACAGTCGTGTCGTATTTCTTTCTGAAATGCTGACACTGATGAATCCAATCGGGAGGGCGAAGCTCCCGCTGAGCCGCATGAAAGGTCACGCTTTCCCTTCTACTCGCGGCTCAGCAGTGGCCTCTCCCTCCCAAAATTCATAACGCACTTTCAATAGAACGAAAGTCCTGCGTGAGCTCTTTCTTTTCATCTGGACACCGGTCCCCGTCTGTTATGATGGAAAAGATCAGAACGTCGACAACGCAGGCATGTGCTGATTCTGTATGACCGGTCTAGCACAGCTGAGATCGCATTTGTGCCTGTCCTCCATCTATTGATTCTGTAATTGATTCTGGGTGAATCTTTTCCGTCATCCGGGGAGTGTTCGTGATGCGTGTTTCTCATCTTCTGCTGGCCGTTCCTATTCTTTCGGCGTCACTGCTCCCATGTGTTGCAACCGTGCAGGCACAGAACGGGTCCCCTTCAGCCAGTGAACAACGGGGCATTGAAATCTTCGGCGGCGGACGGCGATTAAATTCACCAACTCCCATGAAGCCCCCCTCGTCGGGCAATCAATCCACGACTTCGAAAAAGTCAGATCCGCCGACACGTCCCGCGCTTCCCCGCACGGCAGTGCAGGGAGCATCGGTACTTGCTCTTCAAAGCACGAGTGCCTTTGAACGGGGGCTGCTGCCGTTGAATGACTATCTGGAACATCTGCACCTGATCAACAATGTGGAATTACGGGTCGCCTCGGAACAACAGAACCGGCGCGCACTGGTGTCAGCACAGCAACGACATGTTGAACGGCTCGAACATGCGGCCAATCTGCTGGAGGCTTTTCAACAACCGGCCGCCGCTGGCTGGCTGGCGGAGACATTGCTGGCACGTGCGATGACTGCTGAAGCCCGAGCCTCTTTGGCAGATCTCCGCGGCGACCGGAGTGGAGCAGCCCTGGCGACACGGCAGTTTCAGCAATTCAGCATACAACACCTGCAAGCCCGGGAATTTGATACGCGCGAACTCGGTCTGGGATCGTTGCCTGGAAATGCGGCTGCGGTGGCGCTGGTTGGTTCTGCGACTCAAGACCCCAGAGCCCCCGGAGTGGCCTCCGCCCTCAGTCAGCAGGTTTTATTGACGACCGAACACTGGAACGCTGTTGGTGCGGAGATCGGCCGCGCCGATGCGGTTCTTGAGGCCGAAGTCACATCCGCAACGGATCGTGGAGAATGGGCTCTTCTCTCTCGTGACAAGCCCCAGTTTGCAACTGCAGTCAACGACGCAGAACGGGCGTCACGGGAAATGTTCGACAAACGTCTGGAGTTCTATTCTCATGGAACTTCCTCGCTGGGAGATCTGACAAACGCCTTGCTCCTGCGGAACCGCGTCCATCAGCTGGCCGCCTCCATCGAAGGAGGCTTCACTGTGGAGATGGACACCCGCTGGCACGACGATCTGCAGCAACTCGTGCGAATTTCCCAGTCAGTCGAAGATTTGAGAGGACGCAATGCTTCGGATGTTCAGTTTGTCAGTCTGCTGAATCTGATTGACACGACCGATCGGTCGGCGGAACAGGCGACCCGTTGACCGCAGACACGGATTTGTTTTGAGTAGCAACCGGACGGCGGTTCCAGTATTGACGAAGAAGATGACGGACGACCAGGAAAAACAGGAGATAAATCGCTGTGAATGTCACGAGCCATATGGTAAATGACTGAATCAATTCCTCCATTGCCGCTCCGTTTTTTTCCGCTCGATCCCGGCCTGTCTGTCAGAACTGCAAAAGCAATCCGGCAAATTCTGCGCCAGGAAATCATACCAGATCCCGTTTTTTCTGATGACCTCTGGCCGTAAAAGGCGTCATTCAGCCCCAGATTTCACCTTTTCTTTCTCCCGAAAATGACGCAGGATTTTTCGGAATCAGGATCCTTTGGCCTTGGGACGGGACCGCTTTCTCTTCATTTTTCAACGTTTTTTAGAGAAAAATGAGGCTTTTACATGACCGGACAGCCTGCGATTCCTCTCCAGAAGACAGGAGAAACCGTTTCACTCCCTTTGGGTTGGCGAATCGTCACGCATCGGTTAGAAATTTTGTGAAACTCGGAGTACACTTACTTGGCCTGCGTCCATTATATTGGTTGTGGTGAAGTTCACCTGTACGTTGAGGCACAAACGGCTGACAAGCCACAAGCGAAATCAGACGATCCCCTGTTTTTCTGATTCCTTGTTTTTACTGTTGTGAAGTCAAAGTCTCTGTTCCTGTAGTTTCCTGGAGTTCCATCATTTCTCGTCCACCGCAGCAGCCTCCCAATCGCAACCCCTCGAACCAGCCCCGGATGAACGAGCGCATCCGTATTTCGCCGGTCCGCGTCGTCGATGCGGAAGGGGAAATGCTCGGGGTTATGGAAACGACCGCCGCGCTTCAGCTGGCGCAGGAGAGTGGTCTGGATCTCGTCGAGGTCAGCCCTGACTCAAAACCGCCGGTCTGCCGAATCATGGATTTCGGTAAAGCTCAATACGAGAAGGCTCGCAAATCGGTCGGACCGAAACAGCACCAGAGCCAGCTCAAGCAGATCCGGATGGGTCCCAAAACCGGCCAGCACGACATTCAGGTCAAAGTGGACAAAGCCCGAGAATTTCTGTCCCGAAAAGACAAGGTGAAAGTCAACATTGTCTTTCGCGGACGAGAAAATGCCCACCACGATCGGGGACGTGATCTCCTCCAGGAGATTATCAATATGCTGGAAGACGTTGCGGTTGTAGAACAACCTCCCCGAATGGAAGGGGGACGGGCGATGTCGATGCTGCTGATGCCGAGCGGAAAAACAATCGCCAAGGCAAACAACGCCTCGAAGGACTCCGATAAGAAGCAGGAAGAGCCCTCAAAGAAGCCTCGCGAGTCTGCACAGGCACCAGCGGAAGCCGGCGAATAGAGCAGATCACTCGTGTTGCGTCAGCATTCAAAATTAGGGTGGAAGAATCGAAACGGGAGCCGCCAACGAGCCGCGGAACATGTGAGACAACCCTCAGTTTGAAGCCTGATAAGGCACTCGTTCATAGAGACACAAACCCCAGCGTTTCATCAGTAAATCGCTGGGGTTTGTGTGTTTCATCGCCGCATGATCGAGCCAACTGGCCTCATCCAGACTGACGGTCACGGTCTTCCATTCGGGGTCATTCGCCAGTTTCTATAGGCTCTCGACGCACCACGAACGTCAAACAGACTCTCCCTCAAATGCCGTCTTTTCCCACTATCAAAGCCGAATCTTGTTTTATCGGCCCCCCTGCGAAGCTGCCCCGTGGGGCAACACGGTTGAGCAAACTGCTTTACCCTTTTCAAATCGGAGAAAAGTTCTGACAATCTGATCTCGACATCAGGGTGATGTGAGTCTGCAAAAAGATTGATGAAGAAACGGCACTCCACCGCAGGGGAATTCATAATGAAGATCGAATTCAAAAACCGACTGCGAAAAGGGTGCGCCTGTCTCGTTCTTCTGGGAGCGTTCGCCGGAAGCCCCGTTTCTGCACAAGAGGCTGCTCCTCCAGCCGCACCCGCTCCGGTTTCGCGTCCTCTCTGGCTGGATGGGGCGATTACGGTTTGCATGATCGGGCTGGGGCTGTTCGTTGTCGTTCGTGGCAGCAATCGAACCTGAATGCTCCTTCTCACATGATGATGCCCCGCCTGTGAAGTCCCTTCCTCCTGCTGACGTTCCCGATGTGTCCCGAACTCTGACACGAATCGCCATTACCGGCCTGGGGATGGTGACACCAATGGGGCTGGACTGTGATTCCTCTTGGCAGGGTCTACTGACCGGACGCGGGGCCGCACGCTGGCTCGAGCAGGATTTCCCGGACTTATCGAATTCGTGTGGAGCATCGGTTCCCTGGAAAAGTGAGAATGCCGGGCGACTCGTCCCGTTCGCTCGACGAGCGGCGGCAGAAGCCATTCTGCAATCCGGATTGACCTCAACACTGCTACAGCCGGCCTGTTGCGTCATCGGCACCAGCAAGATCGACATGCCATTTTTTGATTCGTTTGCTCGCTCAGACGGCACATCCACCGGGGACATGAGTCTGATGGATGTGGTTTCCCCCGCTTCTGCGGCAACGGCGGTGGCGAAGGATTGGGGATGTGAAGGGGGAACGCTCTGTCCGGTCGCCGCTTGTGCGACCGGACTTGTCAGCATCCTGCGAGGAGCCGATCTGATTCGATCAGGAACCTGTTCGACGGCGATTGTCGGAAGCTCTGATGCGGCGCTGCACCGTGGATTACTGGCGTCCTATCGTCGTCTGGGAGTTCATGCCCGCCCTGACGACGACCCCGCGACGGCGTGCCGTCCCTTTGACCGGGATCGAACCGGCTTTGTGGTTGGAGAAGGGGCGGCCTGTCTGGTGCTGGAAGAATGGGAACAGGCTCAATCGCGAGGAGCCCCGATCCTTGCAGAATTCCTCAGTGGACGAATCGGCAGCGATCCCACTGGATTGACACGGGTCGACTCCGGTGGAGAGGTGCTCGTTCACATCGTGTCACAGCTTTTGAATGAGTGGAATCTGACGCCAAACGACATTTCCTGTGTCAGCCTGCATGGGACGGCAACACGGCTCAATGACGAAGCGGAAGCGATTGCGTTGATGAAGCTGTTTGGAGAGCGTTCCTCTCTGTTACCAGCGTTCGGCATCAAAGGAGCCATCGGGCATCTGATGGGAGCCGCAGGATCTGTGGAAACTGCGGCGTCTGTACTTTGCCTGCAGCATCAAACAGTATTGCCCACCTGTAATCATCGGGAGCCGGACCAGAAACTTGCAGTCTCCCTGTCACCAGAACCGCGACAAACTCCGTTGACCAGAATCCTGAAACTCTCACTCGGATTCGGCGGACACATTGCTGCGGCACTGATCCAGACTCCCTCGTTCTCCAGCACACGCGAGATGGGGCAGTGGCAATCCAGGGGGCTTTCGCTTTATTGAAAATCACCTGGGAGGGCGAGGCTCCTGCCGAGCCGCAAACCATGGAAAGCGTTCTTTTGCTTGCGGCTCAGCAGGAGCTTCGCCCTCCCGGAGATTGCCCATCTTGAAACAAGCAAAAGCCCTGGGCAATCCAGAGGCAGAGTTGTCGATGAGAATCGTTTGCTCTACCGTGTGGAGAGAGTTGCTCATTAAACACGGTCAAGCAAATTGGTTTGGAAAGACAGACAATGCCACAGGTCACGTTAAAGGGTAACCCGGTTCAACTGGTCGGGGCTGAACTGAAAGTCGGAGACAAGGCTCCTGACTTCAATCTTCAGACGACGGCGCTGGAAGAGGTTTCTCTTTCTTCGTACGCGGGAACAACGCGGATCATCGCGACGATTCCTTCACTCGACACCAGTGTTTGTCATCTGGAAACGAAACGTTTCAATGAAGAAGCGGCCCAGCTTCAGGGAGTCAGCGTACTTGTTGTCAGCACTGATCTTCCGTTCGGGCAAAAACGCTGGTGCGGTGCCGAGAACGTGGAAAGCGTGAAGACCCTCAGCGACCACCGTACGGCGGAATTCGGGAAGTCTTACGGAGTTTTGATTCAAGGGGGCGGACTGGATCGTTGCTTCGCTCGTGCCGTATTCGTGATTGGAGCCGACGACACGATCAAGCATGTGGAATACTGTTCCGAAATTGCGTCCCACCCTGATTACGACGCCGTCCTGGCAGCCGCTCGGGCCTGAGTATTGTCACGCTCTCAAATAACCGACTTCGCTCTGATTGCGTCCCTGTAAATTTCAGGGACGCTTTTGTTTTACTGGCGGACGGTTGCGGAACTGATACAATTCAACGCAGAATCTCTTTATTGAATTGCCAGGAGACACGGGTCAATGACGTCTTGGCGTAAGGGCAAATCGGGCACTCCAAAGCGGGAATCGCTTCCATCAAAGCCGGCCAAAAGTCCGCCAGCGGCGGCGCATGCGCCTGCCCCAGCGACGTCGGCGACGGGGCGTTCATGGAAGAAAACCGGTCATCACGCGGTTGTCGGTTCCAGTTCTGAACAAGCCAAGTGGAAAGAACGAACGACGAAACCCAGACGTTCGTACCGTGGGCTAAAACTGGCACTGGGAACATTGGTTCTTCTCGGGCTGTGCCTGGCGTTCTTCATCACGCTCTATCGACGCCCGATTCAAACTCCCTTCATCGTGCTGGGAGCGGTGGAGTATCAGGAATCCTTTCCGGTCACGGCCAACGGCGGAAAAATTCGCTCGCTGTATTCGGCCGTCAAATTACCGAGAAATCTGGGAACCGCGGAGGACTTGCAGCATCTGCAGCAGGCGAAATCCGGAAATATCTCCGTCACCTTCATTCCCGACCGCCTCCTGAGTCAGGAACAATTACTGAATCAACTGAAAGCAGCGCTGCGTCGGGCGACTCCCGGGGGGCCGGGGAAGAATGTTCTCATGGCCTATCTCAGTGTTCATGCCACAGTGAATCAGGCCGGAGAACCCTGTTTACTGACATCAGAGTCCGATCCGCTCAATGAGGCGACATGGCTGTCATTCAAAACTTTTGCCAAAGGTCTGGGCGAGGTTCACCCGAATGCCAGAAAAGTCTTGTTTCTGGACTGTAATGAAACGGGAACGGAGTTGGCGTTGGGGAACACCAATGGAGACTTCGTTGAAGCGGCGAAGCGAACATTGTCCGAGGAGGAGATTCGGAATCTGTGGGTGATGTTCTCCCATTCTCCCGGAGAACGATCCTGGCGAACGCCGGATCAGGGGACGAGCCCGTTCGTGACTGCAATCGTTCATGGTTTGCGGGACTGGAATCAGGCCGATTCGCAGACAACGCTCAAGGAACTGGCAGATCATGTCCAGTCAGTCACACAGGAAATCGTTCAGGACCGGCTGGCTGCCACGCAGACTCCACTGCTGATCCCGGAGAATTCTACCGACTTCTCTCTGGTGTATTGGTCAAAGGATCAGACTGTCGAACAGGCGGTGGCCGAGAACGACAGCATCATCAAGACACGACTGGAAGATCTTCGAAAACTGGACGAGCAACTGATGAACTCCCGGGGAGGGATGAACAGTTCCGCAGGAACCTTCTTCGCACCCGCTCTCGCGGAATTTCTTTCACGACGACGCGAACTGGAAACCTGGATGAGTGCCGGGCTCCTGTCTGTTCCTCAGGCGGATTGGGAAAGTCAGGTCCTCGCAAGTCAACGAGTGCTGAAGTTGTTGAACGAGGAACCATCGTCGGCTCCGTCCCCTTCCGTTTCTCTGGCCGAGGCAAGAAAGTCTCCAAATGTTCGCGGAGAAGCGGTCCATGCTGTTGTCAATTTTCTCTCTGCCCCCCCCGCGACTCCTCCAGACATGCCGCCACAGCTTCCGGACTCCAGTCCTCTGGAACGAACCGTTGCTGCCTGGGACTGGCTGGTGAATCACGCACAAAACCAGAAAACACTCAGTCAGCCACAGTTGAAGAAAGCACTTGATCTCCTCCCGGCAGGAGATCAGATTTCGCCGGTGGAGATTCAGTTTGCCAGGATGCTGCTTCACTGGGGTGACTGGAACAGTCCGGATGAACAGTTGATCGGGCGTTCGGCCGCCCTCGGTGTGGTCTGTCGCGATCTGGCCGAACGGGCCATGACGTTTGATGATCCCCGATGTTTCGAGCCATTGCGTCTGGAACTGGAAGCAGTGGCGAAAGAGCGTCGTCACGGAGAAGACCTGCTGTTTGTCGGTTCTCTGCCATCGCTCTCGCAGGCCAATGAACTCTTCAGGCAGGCGAGCATCAATTATCAACGCCTGATCGGGCAGCAGGAACTGATTCAAAAATCGCTGTCGAGACGTGATCTTCTATTATCCTGGTGGTTGAGCGTTCCGGCCACAACGATTGCCTCATTCGGCCCGTTGGGGAACGATGTCGATCAGGCATTGCACCTGCTGGATGATCGGCTGAATCAGGTCCCTCTTCGAAGCGACTGGTTGCAGGAAGCAGTAACAGGCGTCGATCAATCCTGGTCTTCACTCCAACAGGAGATCACCAGACGGGTGAATCTGATTCCACGTCTGCGAAGTGAAACTCCACCAGATGCCCCGGCACGTCGGGCGATTCTGGACCTTCTGGAAAACCCGTTGATCGAAGGATTCGACCGTCACAATCTGCGAGTCAAACTGGCCAGAGCGGAGCAACGCAGTCAGATACGACTTCATGTCGGAGAAGGATTCGCAGGAAA
>DATMFC010000149.1:0-9855 GCA_035556335.1 Planctomicrobium sp.
GGTCGTGAAACTCACCGGACTCCGGAACTGGTTCAGGTCCTGAATACATCCGGACAGGTTCGACCAGTCGCCCTGCAACTTGTTCAGGTGAACGCCACCAACACGTACCCAACCAATCCTGGATATGGTCAACAGGTTGGCTATCAGAGCAACGACGCACAAGTGGCCCAGATTGTGAAATGGTTCAACGATTACCTCGGACGAAATCCATCCGATCGGGAACTGGTTACCTGGATGCAGCAGTTGAGTCAGGGACAATCTCTTGCTCAGGTGCAGTTGAGCTTGCTGGCGAACGAACAGTTCTTCAATCGCTGCGACGCCGACAAACGGGTCTATGTGACCCGGATGCACGAACTGCTGATCGGCCGTGCTCCGACAACGGCAGAATTGAACTACTGGGTCGACCGTTACGACGCTCAAGGGGGAATCCGCCGCGACCTCGCCCGCGAATTCCAGGGAGCGTTGGGAATCTACTAATCCCTGCCCCCCCCCACGAAACTCAATGTATGATCACAAACAGGCAGGAGGATTCATTTCCTCTTGCCTGTTTTTTCTTTTGAAACCAGTCCTGCGATGGGGAGGGAAAGGAGACTCGAGGAAGATTCCTGTCCTGGATGATTCACACCTCCGGTAGGGTGCATACAGCAACTCTTTAATTGGCGGTGCATTACGCACGAAGTTTCATCCGGATAGAAACCACACACAGTTTTTGAGACTGAGTTGCGGAATGCACCATCTCTCTGACAAATGTTCGTGCTTCATGCACCCTACGAATCTCGAGGAAGATTCCTATGACGCCTCGCGGAGACGAAGCGACGGGGTTTCGATGGTGACAGTGGTGTTCGGCGGTACGCTCTTTGTCAACCAGACACTGGCTCCAACAACCGACTGTTCGCCAATGAAGGTCAAACCTCCGAGGATGGTGGCGTTTGCATAGATGACGACCCGATCTCCGATGGTCGGATGGCGTTTACTTCCCCGCACGATATTGCCCTCTTCATCTTTCGGAAAGCTCAAAGCCCCGAGAGTGACTCCCTGATAGATCTTCACTCCGGTTCCGATTTCACAGGTTTCCCCGATCACGACTCCGGTTCCGTGATCAATAAAGAAGGATGGGCCAATCGTCGCGCCGGGATGGATATCGATTCCGGTCTGGCCATGCGAGAATTCAGACATCATTCTCGGGATCAACGGGACCTTCTGTCGGTAGAGCTGATGAGCAATGCGATGGACCGTCATCGCTTCCACTCCCGGGTAGCAGAAGATGATTTCATCGAGTCCACTTGCCGCGGGGTCTCCGTCGTAAGCCGCCTGAACATCGGTGGCCAGCATCCGGCGGATCTCCGGGATGGCTCTGAGAAATCGCATCGCTTCCGTCTGGCCTTGTGATTCAAAATCGGTACCCGGTGTCTGGCAGGCACTCATTCCGTTTTTACGGAGATGCTCGTAACGTAAAGCACGACTGATTTGCTGGGAGAGTTTGTCGTGCAGTCCGTTGATCAGATCTCCTACGTAATAGGTCACATTGCCCAGATGAAGATTCTGCCGACGGCGATACCCCGGGTACAGAATTTCCTTGAGATCGGAGAGAATCTCCAGAACCACGCCGGGGCTGGGAAGCGGACAATGCCCGAGGTGATTGATTTTTCCCAGTTCCCAATAACCGTCCACAATCTGATCGGTCAGGGCTGAGAGTTGTTCTTTCAGCGATTGCTCTTGCAGGTGAAGATCAGTCGACATGTGTGAGCGTCCGAAGGGGGCCGTCAAAGCAACAAAGAATGATGAAGGCATTCTTCTGAATTCTGCCAATGTGAAGAGGAGCGATCTGCCACGATTTTTTTACAGGTCGGACTGAATCTGTTGTTGTCTGTCCGCGTGGCAGAATCTCATCAATGATTCTCTCACCAGTCCATCATGATCGGAAAGGAGAAGGAAATGAGCAAGAGCTGTTCGCTCCATTCCAGCGACCGGCCTCACGCCGGTCAGCAACAGCCAAATTGATGCAATCGGGGAGAATTCATAATAGATGGCATACTCTATAACACAAGAAATTGCAAGATTCAGAGCCGTTTTCCCGGGTTTTTACTTGTTTCGACAGAAGTCTTCACAGGGAAGATGAAGCTCCTGCTGAGCCGCATGGGAGATGACGCAATCTCTTTGGTTTGCGGCTCGGCGGGAGCTTCGCCCTCCCGAAGTTATTTTCAACAATGGCAAAGTCCTGTTCGTTTCCCGGGTGTGTCAGATCGGCTACCGGCCGGATTCTTCAGACTGGATTCGTGTTCGACGGGAACGGAGTCGCGTGAACAACTGGGCAAACCGCCCTTCCGGTGGAGTTGCTGTTGCAGTCACAGGTGCGGCCGGTTCTGGTTCGTTTTTCTTCGTAATCGTCTCTTCCGCTTTCGGCTCTGTGACCGAAAACGGAATGGAGACCGCTGCTTCTGGTTCCACGACATCAAATCGGCGCGGGTGCATCAGCAGAGGAGCCGAGGTGGATCGTTTCAGTTGTTCCTGAACATCCCGACGCAGTTGCTGAATGGTTTCCAGCAGGCTCTGTTCGACATCCGCAGTATCGATTTCGTCTGCTGTGACGAACGGGGAAACCGTTTCAAATTCGACGATGGAATCCCGGTCTGATTCTGAAAAGGGCATCTCTTCAGAAAGTTCTTCCAGACGATCCCAGTCAAAACTGTCACGACGTGATTCCGGCAGTTCCTGATAGCGGTCGAGCAGAGTGTAGCGGTCGAGTACCGGTGTTTCGTACATGGGGGTTTTCAATCTGATCGATTCAAATGTCGGAGGGAGCGGAACAACACTGCTGGCATAATTGCCGGCATACTGAAAAGTCTGCTCTGCAAACTCGGGAGAGAATGAGTGATCCGGCTGCTCCGATTCCGGTTCTCCCCCCACTTCATACACGGCATAAGGAGGAGACTCCTCCTGCAGATTTCTGACGTTCTGCTCCAACGATTCACTCTCCGTCCATTCGATCTCCATGGAGTCGATGGAGTCGTCCATCTCTTCTGGCCGGGATCGTAAGAACTCGGGAATCGGGAACTCGTCCGTGTCTTTGTCGGTCGAAGAAATCGCTCGCTTCAGCTTCTCTTCGTTTTCAGTGGAAGTCGGCATCGGCGGCGGAATTTCATTCCAGCGCAACGGCAGTTCTTTCAGGTCGTCCAGAGCCGCGCGAACGACCTCTTCATCGACAGGAGAGCGGTTCATTCCAAATGCGAGTAACAGGGAATGATCGGTCAATTGTGCCAGGCAGCGCAGATTTCCGTCGCTTGCCAGACAGATTAATTCCAGTGCCCGTTCCGAGAAGACCTGAGTCATCTCGGAGACTCCACAGAGACGAAGACGATCCCTGATCAGAGCCGCCGATTCCGGTAACGTCAGCGGAGAAAGGCAAACCTGAATTCCGATTCGCTGCGCAAAGGCCGCCAGCGCCGAATCGGTTAGTTTTTCTTCCAGTTCGAACGATCCGCATAAAAGCACCTGAACGGGAGGAATGCCGTTGGGGGCATATTCCGAAAGAGTGCGGAGTTCCTCAAACAGCTGGGAATTCAAAGACTGGGCTTCATCCAGAATCAGCAACAGTCGCTGATTCGAGAGTTGTGTGACAGCACGCAGCAATCGCAGTCGGGCTTCCTGTTCCGAGAGTCCGACGTAATCGGCTCCCAGTTCAAACAAGGCAGACTGCAGGAACGCCTGACGATTGGGCAGACTGGATGCATTCAGGTAGAGAGCCCGAAAGTCGGCATGCAACAGGTGAGCCACCTGTTTGCAGAGCATGGTTTTTCCGCCGCCGGTCGGAGCGGTGACGACAGCAATCCCACGTGATTGAGAGATGCACTGAACAATGGATTCCAATGCGTCCCGAAACGAATCGCTGGCAACGAAATCGTCTGCACACGGAACCGCCGAAAACGGGCGCCGATTGAGTCCGAAGAATTCCTGATACACAAAACCACCTCACTCAAATGCTCCGTCAAGAGCAGATTGCTCTACCATGTGCCCGCGCAGCGCGTTTTTCGACAACAAAAACGCTGTACTCCACGTGGCGGGGACGGAGAGATCCGTTGCAGGTTGCTCAAGGCGTCATCACCTGTCTGAAACATCGAATCGTTGTGGGCTTTGCATACAGCAAAATGGCAATCCCCGGTATAACCCGCAAGATCGCGCCAGCACTCAGAAAAAGAAGAGTTTCAAATAGGGAAATTCAGAGGAACCACGGAATGTACGGAAAACGCGGAAAAGAAGAGTCGAGACTGGGGGACAAAACCGGCTGTTATTTACTGAGCGCCGGCAATGTCTTTGCGGAGTGCCCGGGCTTCTTTCAGATAGATATGAACCATCGCGTTTTGTGGTTTGTCGGTATTGACGTGTAAAAGCACACGAATCACGCGAGGCAGGCCGGTCGGAACGGCGATTTCCGATGCACATAACAGCGGAACCTGATTCATTCCCAAGTCCCGGGCCGCTTCGGCGGGGAAGGACGCATTCAGGTCCGGCGTGGTCGTGAAAATCGCAGAGACCACTTCAGAAAAGTCGGTCAGTTCATTGCGTGCAATCATCTCCGCCAGCAATTCCCGGGTGGAAGCGAGAATTTCTGACTGCGAATTTTCAAGACAACTGGTTGCACCGCGAATGCCGCGAACGGGCATGTTCATTCCGAAATCGAAGGACGAAGATACCTGACCATCAAACCAGTGGTCTGGTTTGATATCGACGCGGATTGTAGCGAACAGAATTCAGCAGGTCACCCCAGTCGAGAGCCTCATTTTTAGAAATCAGGAGGCCCCACTGGCACGCGGTTACCAGCGTTTTCACTGATAAAAAGCGTGTTTCGAGGCCACGTGAAGATTCAGCCGACTCCAACCCCGATCATTCAGAGGAACCACGGAATGTACGGAAAACACGGAAATAACAGAGACGAGGTGGTGACACTCTTAAGGACCAGTCCCGAAATAAATTCTCGGGTGACCCGGCCAGAATTGGCCGGGTCGCACAGCGACAAGAAGCCTGTCCCTCAGTGTTCGATTCCATAGAAAGCCTTCATTTCCCATGCGGCGATCGATGGACAAAATTCACGGTCAACGACAGAAATAGATGCTGAGGGAAGGTCTTCTTGTGCCTACGGCACCCGGCCAATTCTGGCCGGGCTACCCGGACTTACCGACAAGGAGTAAGCTCGGGAAGTTATTTCGGGACTGTTCCTAAAAACAGACTGCCGACTCAGAGGAACCCTGGATCTCAATGCAACCCGTTTTCCTGATTCCTGTTCCGTGATTTCCGTCTTTTCCGTGGTTCCTTCCCCACTTTAATTCACACTCGGGACTACCAATTCCACTTTCAGGATGGTGTCGATTCGGGCAATCGAATCGAGGAGGTGAGCCTTCGAGTAGCTGTCGAGGGCTAGTTCTTCATTTGACAACGTTTTCTGGGCCGAATCCCGCAGTGATTGAAGATGCATGCGTGTGAGAGTCCGGGCATCGCTGGGGGACATGGACGAATGGACGACCAGAGAACCCAGGCGACGAATCGTCTCTCGCTGCAGGTTTCGACGGAAACCGGAAATCAGTGGACTGCGGTCTTCGTATTTCTGCTTTTCTGGTGTTGTGGTCCATTCCCCGAAGATCCCGTCAACGAGAAGACGGAGATGTTCTGCGAGGGTGTACGGGTTGTCGTCATCGGCCGCTCTGTACTCGGATTCCAGAATACGGCTTAATGTGAAGGAACTGAGTAATCGTCCGACGATGGCATCCTGTTGAGCGAGCACTTCATCATGAATCGAAATGTCAGGCCGAATCGGTGAGGACATTCCCCAATGACTCCAGCGGGAAACCGCCAGATAATTCAGTTCCTTTTTATTGTAATCAGGAGCCGCGAAGGCCGACTCGGCAATGAGTTTCATGGCTTCTCGCTGTTTCTCGGGAGAGACCGACATGAACGGAGCCCGACCTTGATTCTCAGCCTCTTTTTCCGGCTTGTGGTCTCGACTCAGTTCGATCCCGCCGGGGAACTGTGACACCCGCGATGCGGCGGCCCAGTATTGACGGAACAGCAGATGAAACGCCTGTCGGGCACGTTGATATCCGTCCCCTGTTTTGACCGTCCGTTCAATGACTTTGGGGAGAGCATTCGCTGTCAGTGCCATTTGCCGTCGAGAGAATTCGATCGGATCGTCTCCAAGATCGAATCGGTTCGAATACGGATCAGGATCGATCGAGCGGGTTTCTTCATCGGTGGTGTAAGCCAGTGACGGCTCCGTCGATCGGGCTGTGATCTTCTTCAGTTCCGCCGGCTCGTTTGCAGTAATCGGCTTGTAACCATATTCGATGGCCCAGTAATCGTAAGGGCCAAGCGTTTGTGTGTAATACAGTCCCTGCTTTTCTTTTTCCTCTGGAGGAAGAAGATTCGGTGGGGAATAATCCATGACGCTCGCGACAATTCCTTCCTTCAGACCGGTTTCCTTGTCGTTGATCTGATCCAGCGTCTTCCAGGTACTGGCCTTGAAATTATGACGCAGTCCCAGTGTGTGCCCCACTTCGTGCATGACCACTTCTTTAAGGGCCTGATGGATGAATTCTTTGGGAAGATTCCCGTCGACGGAACCTTCGTTGGCGACAAACAGTGCTGCAGCGAAACCGTTCAGGCTCTTGCGTTCAGCACAATGCGAGCAGCCTGACGAGTGTCGATGTCCGGAATGAAACGACTCCTCAACGGAGGCCATGAGAGGATCGTCATTCCCCTGATTCGCTGTCAGAGTTTCCTTGCCACGGAAGATTTCCCAGCGCTGACTCCAGGCTTCCAGAAACCCGGAATCGAAGATGATGTCGGCGTCAAGAATCTGACCTGTGCGGGGATCGATTCGTGACGGTCCCATGGCGAAGTTGGCTTCCGCGGTCATCCAGCGGAAGGTGTTGTAATTCACATTTTCCGGGTCGAAGTCGGGATCATTCGGTTGCTGATCAACTTTGATGGCTCCCGCATACCCCAATTTTTCAAATGCCTTGTTCCACTCCAGAATTCCGGCTTCCACCGTTGGACGCAATGCGACAGGAACGGTGTTCTCAATGTAAAATTTGATCGGTTCCTTTGGAGGAGAGACATCGATGGATGGATCGAGCTTTTGCAGATTCCAGCGATTGACATAACGGACAAAGTGATCGGGATCCTCCTGATTGGAAAAATCCTTGATGGCCGTCACAAAGTAACCGACCCGATCGTCTGCCAGACGAGGTTTGAATCCATTCGTTCCGACAGCGGGGAGAACGCTGACGCTGTAGTGCACTCCGACCTGAACTCCGCGCGAGTTCGGAACTGAATCGATGGGGGTGCTGCCAGAGTAAACGGCGTTAATCTGCAGTTCAACGTTGTTCTCGAAGGCTTTGATTTTTGTCAGAGTCGAGCGGTCTTGAGCGAACCGGAATCCACTTCCGATGGCGCTTCCGATCTGCAGTTCATCGTTCATGAACACCGAAGTCAGGTCGACCAGAATGGCCCCCGTCGGCGTCTTCGTCAGAATCGGGAGCGAGTATAAAATACTGTCGCTGTAAGCCAGGTCGACGGCAGCGGCTTCCGGAGTATTCGGCTTGGCTCGAAAACGGACATTCCGCTGGTAAATGAAGAGCTTATCGTCGGTCTTCTTGAAGAACCAGATGGGGTCGTCCCCGAATCCCCAGGACATGCCTCCCAGGACCGAGCCACGGCTGATGCCACGGGAAATCGAAGGAATCACAATGTATTCCTTCCGCAGCATGGCATCGGTGAATTCGCCGAGAATCTGCTGGTCGCTGGTGTACAGCGTCCACATTCCGGTCACTTTTTTCTTCTTGTCGATCAACTGATCGAAGCGGGCTTTTGCCTTGTCTGCATCCTGCGCCATGGCAGGGGCGGTCATCAATAACGCCAGCCCCAGCAGAGTTCCACGCAGCACATAGTTCATTGACGTACTCTCCCAATGATTTTATTCAAGCAGACACCATTAAAGTTTACCAAAGCCACCTAACCAACGAAAGTTACCTGAATTGCGACAACATGCCGTTCAAGAATTCAAAACTTCGACAGGATTGTCGGAATGACGAAACCAAATGAAACGACTTGTCGTTCAGGTTGCAAAATTGCAACAGAGGGTGATACGACTTCTCACGAATAGACAGGAGAAACTGAGAACCCGTAACAAAACTGCCCCCGATCCGCTCACGGAAAGGAAATTTTCATCGTTTGAGGAGTTTTGTTGGCGGCGCTAATGACGTCGCTTTCAACAACGATACGCCTGTCCGACAGCGCAGACAACGGGGAGAAAATCAGAGTGAACGCGCTTTATGGAAAGTGTGCCCTGGTGAAGAGCAATCGTGTTCGGCACGAAATTGGACTCTCCCTCCCGATCGAATCCAACAGCTTCAAACATGTAAAACCTCTGCTCTAAAAGCATTGACAACCAATCAGCGGATGTCATTTTGTTCAGGCTGACTGTTCATCTCTCCTCAGCTTTGTATCCTGTTGCACGAATTTTCTATTTATGTGCGCTCAATGTGTGCGCTCGACGAAGGTGAATCAGGTGCGTCGAGACGCACCCTGTCGGACTGCGTTCGGATCGCGAGCGAACGCAATTCTTCTTAAGGAGATCAGGAGTGACTCGTTCAATCACGGAACCGGTGTATGTATCGAGAGCCGGACGTACGAAAATTGTGGCGACAGTTGGCCCCGCCTCCAATTCCCCGGAAACCATCAAACGACTGATTCAATCAGGAGTCGATGTCTTCCGTTTGAACTTTTCTCACGGAACACACGAAGAGCATTCGAGAGTTCTCAACACCGTTCGTCAGGTGAGCCGCGAGCTGGGGCAACCGGTCGCAATTCTTCAGGATTTATGCGGTCCCAAGTTTCGACTCGGCCCGATCGCCGGAGATGTTGTCGACTGCCTGCATGGTGATCTCTTTTCTCTGGTGACCTCCAGTAATGGAGAGAACCCGAAGGAATTGACCTGTTCTTACACGCAGCTTCCCAATGACCTCCGTGAAGGAGAAGTCGTTCTGTTTGCGGACGGAACGGTGATGATGGAAGTCGTGCGGACAACTCCTGATCGCGCAGAACTTCAGGTCACACTGCCAGGACGCCTTCGTTCCCGTCAGGGAATCAATTTGCCGGGTTCGCTGCTCAAGGTCCCAGCACTGACAGATAAAGATCTCGCCGACTTGAACTGGACGGTCGGTCATGGAGACGACGTTCAATTTGTCGGATTGTCGTTCGTCCGATCGTCGGCCGATGTGCATCAACTGCGTAAGGAACTGATCGATCGGGGCTGTTCCGCGCGCATCATCGTAAAAATCGAAAAGCCGCAGGCAGTTCAGGACTTGAAAGAGATTGTCGGAGCTTCCGATGCCGTGATGGTCGCGCGTGGTGATCTCGGGGTCGAAATGGAAATTTACCGGGTTCCTACGATCCAGAAACGGGTCATCGCTCTGTGTAACGAGATGCATCGTCCGGTCATTACCGCGACACAGATGCTCAACAGCATGGAACAGTCGAATCGTCCCACTCGCGCCGAGGCGAGTGACGTCTTCAACGCTGTTGTTGACGGCACTGACGCCGTGATGCTGTCCGGGGAAAGTGCCATTGGAAATTATCCAGTGGAAACGGTCGACATGATGCGTCGTATCTGTATCGAAGCTGAACAGTACATCAAAGGCAAGCCTCACGCCAACGGGCAAACGTCTCCCGCTTCGCTCGCAGGACTGGTACAACCGATCAGTCGAGCGATGGTGGATGCGGCGTGCGTCGCGTGTGAAGACCTGCAGTCTCCGCTGATCGTGGCGTTGACGGCAACCGGTCGCACCGCACTCGCCATCAGTA
>DATMFC010000150.1:0-19983 GCA_035556335.1 Planctomicrobium sp.
CACCGTGGCGATCAGAGCAGCCCCACAAATAATCATTCGCAAGGAACTAATCAAAAATCTGATCCTTTCAATAAATAAAGGCAGGAAAGGGGACGGCTATACGGGCAACCGTTTCTGAGCACGTTGCTTAATACTCGCCGACCAAGTTGCCGTCTGCGTAGGCCCCGAGATTTTGATAGACGGTGGTATTCATGTTCTCATTGATAAAGCGAACAACTCCGTCCGCCATGCTGAAATGCGCCCCGCCCATATGGAGGCTGGAGTAAGAATGCCCGAGCGCGCTGTTAATGGGATAGGAAGTGGAGATGGGAGCCACGACCAGCCCCAGTCGCCTTCCATTATTTCCGTGAGCATCATAGGTCGTCCCTGCCGGGATATACCGAGTGGTGCTCTCTGAGGGAGAGCCGATCCAGATGGATCCAAAGTAGGCTGGATTATTCCCCCCTGTTGTCTTGCGCTCTCCAAGCAGAATGGTGTGACTGGTGCCGTCGGAGAATTTCGACATGCTGAGCGAGATATTCATTAACATCGGTCCTCTGAACTGCTGGTGGAGCGCATTTGTTGGACTGGGATCGAAGCTAAATCCCGCATTGCCGACATAGTTAGAGGTGCCATAACCATACATGGCGGAATTGACCGGTCCGCTGACTTCGGTAGGGCACCGAAATACGGAAAGCGGCGTTTCTGCCAGTACGTCGTTTATGTGGGTGTTTCCAGAGGAGTTTACCGCGATCTGCCAACGGCCGTTGAACCCGTTGGCTTCAGTGATTTGCTGATAAAGGGAAGCCTGATCCACAAACGGGAGAAGACATGTTCCCCAGCCAATCCAACTGGCAGTGAAGGCACCAGGAGGAAAAACACGATGGGTGTCGTGGTAATTATGCATCCCTAACACAAACTGTTTGAGATTATTCTTACACAACGAGCGGCGAGCGGCTTCGCGCGCCTGCTGCACTGCAGGAAGCAAGAGGGCGACCAGGATAGCAATAATCGCAATCACCACCAGAAGTTCGATGAGCGTAAAGCCATGACGACGATGGAAGGCAGGCATGAAATGACCTTTCCAAGTTAGAACCCCTGACAAAACAGACCGCGATCCGCTCGCGGAAAGGAAATGTTCATGGTTTATGGAGTTTTGTTCGCGGCTCTTAATAACATAAGAAGAATTGGAAATCCCCGCCTGATTTGGCACGAGTCGGGGCAGACTCCCCTCAAAAAATTCGAATCCGATTCAGTTTTTGGAAAATTGCTCTTTCCTGCCAAGAGAAGGCACGGATTATGAGAAAATTCCAGTTTTCTGAGGGGAGATTACTGTGAAAAAGGAAACTCTCTTATGGCAAACAGTTTTAAGGGGGACACAGTGGTGGCGGTCGACGGTCTTGAATTTTCTCAACATCTGATACAGCATCATCAAACCTTATTGCGATACATCAGAACGTTCGTTCCCCGTTATAACGATGCTGAAGAGGTACTGCAGCGGGTGGCCATCTCCCTGTGGGAGAAAGCCGCGGAGTTCGATCCCCAACGAGAGTTTCTGCCCTGGGCACTTCGATTTGCCCACATTCAAATCCTGAATTTTCGCAAGGAGAAGGCCCGCGATCGCCTGGTCTTTAGCGAAGAGACCTTGAACATCCTTCGAGACTTTCGGGAGGAGTTGATACCGTTTCTGGAGACACAGCGGGAAGTCCAGCGGGAAGCATTGAAAGAATGCCTGCGTCGTGTGAGGACGGAGGAATTATCCTTACTCCAGCGGAGATATGGTGATTCCGGAACGATGGTGTCGCTGGCAGAGGAGACCGGAAGCACGGTGAAATCGCTCTACCGGAGGTTAGATCGTGTTCGAGAATTGGTCGGTCGATGCGTGAAACGGAGAATGGCCCTTAAAGTGGAATAACAGTCGTTCCAATGTTTGCATCGATGAGACGAAAAGGGTTAGTAGATAGGGATCAGAGGAAGAGGGATTAGGAGGTAGGAACTAGGAAATGCAATGAATTCGAATCCCCTGGTTACTAAATCCTAATTCAGTCGTTCCAAGTTTACCTCAATGGAGGGATCAGTGGGGAGTGGGTAGGAAATAGTGGGTAGAAAATGCAGGCTTTTTCCGGATTTTTCTGACCCCTGGTCCCTGAATCCTGACCCCTTGCTCTCCATCACAAACAAACTTGGAAGTACTGTCATTCCTATCTCCTTTCATTTCCTAACCCTGTTCTCCACTATGGACCAACTCTGGAACGACTGGATGAATGCGGTTCAACAGATACTTTTTATAGCATAGTCAAATCATGGATATTCCAGAATCTCTTAATGAACGGCGGGAGGAGGAGCTTTTCCGTCGTATTACCGATGGGATTGCCAGCGAAGTGGAATTTCGTACCCTGGACATCCGCATGAGAACGGACCCAGACCTGCGTCGGCGCTATCTCCTGCACATGGAACTGGAGTCCTGTCTACATGAAGAAATTAATTCTGCAGCGTCCTTTTCGACAATGGAACATTCTCCGTCACCATCCCGGAAGCCAATGATACGTCGTCCAATGATGCTGGCGACGCTGTGCCTGGCTGTCGGCATGGTCATTGGTATGGTGATCCATCAGTCCGCCGGTCGGCTGTCTGCTCCTCAGTCCACGGCTCGCAATCCTCCCTTACCGACAGTTGTTCCCTCCCCAGTTCCCGCTCAAACTTTGGAACAGAAATCGAATACGGAACTGAGGGAACGTTCGTTCATCAGGGAAATGAATCCGATGGAACGCCACGGCGTGGCGATTATTACGTACTTAACCGAAATGGAAACCAGCTTGAATGACGACTGGCTTCGTGTTGGACAACGGTTGCAGCCGGGAGTGCTGACGCTGCCGAAAGGGGAATTGCAACTCGATTTTCTGAACGGCGCGCGGGTGCTGGTCCAAGGTCCTGCGACGCTGAAAATTCATTCCATCAATGCCGCCACCCTGTTGTCCGGCAGAGCAGCAGCCTATGTTCCTACCTCAGCGCGAGGATTCGTGTTGAACACTCCGGACACTGCGGTCGTCGATCTCGGCACTGAGTTCATGGTCGCTGTCGACGAACAAGGTGAAAGCAGTATCTATGTGACAGACGGTGAAGTGGAAGTCTCGCTGCTGGGAGAAGACGGAAATACGGTGACCAGCGAACGAGTCCGTGAATCCGGTTCGGTCCGCGTCCGTCGACAAGATCTCACGCTGGAGTTTCCTGCCGGTCCCGACACATCCATCATGAGAATCCCCCATCTTCCCGTTCCTTCTTTACCGGTCGGAGAAGATTACGTGAACACGATTAAGGAAGCCCGGCCGTTCATGTACTGGAGATTCGAAGAATTGCACGACGGCCGGGTTCCCAACGAAATGGGAAATGAGTTTCCTCTGATGCTGCATATGGAGGAATCGGATTCATCCATCTCCCTGGAAAACGGCGCGGCAGTATTTCGTCCGAGTGAGTTCTCCCGTTGTTTTTCGCTGGGAGAAGGGCTTACCGGCTGGAATGAAGATTCGTTTTCCATTGAAGTGTGGGCCTGCCCTCAACGTCTGAAATTCTCCACTTTGTTTGACATATCGAATAATCAACATCAAGCCTTGAATGTGGTAGAGACGGCATTCAACACGTCATGGATTCATACGCCTGGCGCAATTCGCTTCCTGCACCGGCATCCCCCTTCCCAAGATCACAAGCGTGGAGTCAACGCTTTCAGCCCCGAGACCTGCACACCCGGCCAATGGAGTCATATTGTGGCAGTTAAAACTCCTGAGTTCATCAGCCTGTCGATCAATGGACAGGAAGTGCGGCGAATCGAAACAGACATGCCCAAGGACGGCGATGTTTACCAGTTGATTATCGGACAGATGGGATTTGTGCCGGTTCGACAGTATGAAGGAGCCCTGGATGAGATTGCACTCTACCACCGGGCACTCACATCAGAAGAGATCGGTCACCATTACCAACTGTTGATGCAGGGGACGTCCGTTCGATGAGCGTCCTGTGAAGTGGATCATGACAGGCTCGGCTTGTTCCCTCTATGAACGCCGCCGGATTCCAGTGCCACCATGGTCCAGATCAGTCATCTGCAGATCATGCTCCTCAAACTGGCTCCCACTCCACAGCCCAAATTCAATGACTCACCAAATGCCTGATCCCCAGCAAAAGATCATGACGGATTTCCGGATAGACTCTGAGCTACCGGGCGGTCGTCAGTCTTCCTGTGGACTCACTTCGAACCGGTTACGATTTTGATGGCCTCGTACTACAGATTTCCATGTGTAATCCTGACCGGAATGGGGAGCACCGTCTTCTACAAACAGACTCAGTAACGCGGCACTTCCGATGGTCGAAAGGCAAGGCACGGCAATGGCCAGCAGAATCGTGGGACCACGCTCTGTTCCGAAAATTTCCCGACCCCAACTCCAAAGCACCGAAACCGTCAGTCCAATCACCACGGCAAGAGAAACCGATCGGCTGGTACACCGTGGCAGAAACATTCCAATCATAAACATCGCTGCTAATGGGCCGACAAAGAGATTGAAGAACTTAGGCATCATGTCAATGATGGTCAGTCCTCCCGATTCTGCCAGATAGGCGACGAAGACGGCGTTCAATGAAACCAGAATAGTAATAACAATCGTTAACAGACGGACAAAGACCAGTTGTCTGGTACGAGACGTTTTCTGATGGCGAGGCATCAGGTCGGTCGTCACAACAGCGGTGATCGAGTTCACTCCCGCTTCCAGAGTCTGAATGGCATCACACAAGAATGCCGAAATAATCAGTCCCGCGCAGCCGACAGGAAGCTGGTTGCTCAGAAAATGAGGAAAGAGTTTGTCTGCCGAATTTTCCGTTGTCCAGCCGGGAGGAAGCAGTTGTTCATATTGCAGATAAAACTGTAATAGCGCCAATCCACACAGGCCTAGCAGCACAGCCATTAGCACACTCGTGCCGACATTGACATAGAAACTGCGTCGTGCGGCCTGTTGCGATGGTGTTGAAAAGTATCGTTGCAGCACGACCTGATCGGAACCATGGGTACAGATCGTCCAGAAGAAGTGATGCAATAGCGCGGTCACAATGGTCACTCTGATCGTCAGATCCCAACTAAACAGGGGAGGTGATGTATGACGTGAACTCTGTGTCGCCGCGGTTTCCCACCATTGAACCGGTCCGGTCCCTGTGGCAAAAACGACAGCTGCAATCACCATCACCGCTCCTGCGACAAGCAACGCACATTGCAGTACGTCAGTCCAGATCATCGCCTGAATTCCGCCGATTGCTGTATAAACAGCCGCGACGATTCCCACGGCTCCGATCCACCAGTACAGATCCGGTCCAGGCAACCATTCCAGATCCGGCCCTTTGACGCGATCCAGAGCGATTGAAGCCGCGAAAACGACCATGCTCATCCAGCCCAGTCGCAACATCACAAATAACGCGGCACCTAAAACTCGAAGCTGATAATTAAAGCGACGTTCCAGATATTCATAAGCACTTGTCAGCCCCAGGTTCATATAGAATGGAATCCATAAACGAGTCACTACAATTAATGAAAGCGGAATGGAAAGAAATCCGATAAAAAAGCCGATTCCATGCTTGATAATCTCTCCCGGGCTTCCCAGATAAGTCAGTGTGGAGAACAGTGTCGCCAGAATACTCAAACCGACCGCAAACCAGGGGACTCGCCGCCCCCCGACAAAGAAATCTTCAGTCGATTTCTGTCGACGTCCAAACCACAAGGCAATACCGAAAGTGATCAGCAGATAGAATGCAATGGCGACAAAGTCGGGCGTCTTCAGCCCCGCTTCAAAATCCGGTCCGGTTTCCGGCATACTCTACACCTCTCACAAAACCTGCTGCGATCTGTTCGCGGATGTGAAACGCTCTTCGTTGAGAGCTTATGTTCGCGGCACTGAAAACCTCATTTATTGGCGACGAGTGAATTCACCGGATGGCCGTTTCGATTCCCGACGGAGACGCCGGCCTCTTTGAACATGAACCCCAGTTGTGCATACTCTCGCTGTTGACGTTCCAGACCTTGCCTGATGATCGAAAGATCTGACAGGCCGGAGAGGAATCGTGCTCCCAACTCCAGAAGCTGTTCTGCATGCGTCACATTGAAACTGGGAGTTCCCCAGACTTTGCCGTGTCGGTGCGCCGCTGCCGCAACTTTTTTCATCGCTTCCATCACGTTCGGATGATCGAATTGACCGGGGATGCCGCTGGAAACGGAGAAATCACCGACCCCGAAAAAGAGTACATCAATCCCCGGCACAGCAGCAATCTCGTCCGCCTGCTCGATGGCCAAGTGATCTTCCAGTTGAGCAACGAGAAACGTCTCCCGGTTCGCCCGCTCGAGGTATTCGGCCAGGTTCCCCATACCATAGGGCATGTCCCCGTTCGCGCCGTCGACACCCCGTTCTCCGAGAGGAAAAAACTTGGCCCAGCGGACCAGTTCCCGCGCCTCGTCGGCATGACTGCAACGGGGATACATAATCCCCTGAGCCCCGGCTTCGAGAAGCCGGGCCATCCGCATAAATTCCCCTTTCGCAGGCCGGGCGACAACGTCGGCAGTTCCCACCCGTGCGGCACGAATTAAAGATGCCGCCGTTTCCACGGAAGTTGCATGATGCTCAAGATCCAGCCACAACCCATCCATCCCCAGCAGACTGGCGAGTTCATAGATTGAAGGATCAAAAAAATGGAGCGCGGTAATCAGGACCGGTTCATTACGGTCAAGTTTGGATTTAATACGACTGGTTCTCATGGCAGGGATCTTACTTGAATCAATAGCTTATGCAGGAGAAGGGGGGGACTCTTTCAAAACGTGGTATTATCACTGCCCGATGGATTGAGAGGCAAATTATTGATCCGGTTGTATTAACGTGAAATAAGCCTTCGCATAGCGTTTTCCAAATTCACGGTAAGAGGGGGAATCAAAATGGATTCCATCACGGTCGGTTAAACCTTCGGAACTGACAAAAATCGTATGTGGCACCTTCTTTGGAAGGGATTGGTGAGCGCTGTTGACTGCTTGCCAATGTTGGTTTTGAGGGAACCTTGGCTTATTAAACTGTCCCAGTTGACCAATCACGAATGGCACGTCCGAAACATTGAGTTCTTTTCGAAATCGTTGTACCAGATCGATGAATGCGGTTTCATAAGCTTCGGAAAGCTCCGGATGACAATCATTCTCCCCTTGATGCCAAAGAATCCCTTTCAACGTTCCGGATTCCATTGCAATCCGCGTACGCCGGATACAGTCATCCCAGGGATGCATTCCCGTCGAAGGGTGATACTCCCCAGGTTTCCAGGCCGAAATCGGTGAACCACCAACGGCACAGGGAATCAGACCAATCGTCACGTCGGGATTTGATTTGGTGATTTCAATCCCGAACGACTTCCCTAAACCCGTCCCGATCGTTTTAGGGCGGTCATAGTGCAGTGGGTCGACGGCGGGAACCCATTGGTTCTCTTTGTTCAGCATGAGCACGCGCGGAACCGGCGTCCGATCATCCTCGCTCACCTCTCCACGTCCTGCCATGTTCGATTGCCCTGCCAGTAGAAACAGATGGAAGTTTTCCTGACGGGTGGGGATTGTCGGCAAGTCGTCAGCGTCCGCCATGCTGCATAGCAAACAGCATTGGACCAGTGCCGGAATCAGGCAAGTGAGAATATTTTTCATAATCAAAACGATTTCCTGTGAAGTAGACCGCAAACGCACTGTGAGTGATCTGATTTATTAACGGTCCGGCCGGTGCATATATCGCTATTTTGTTTGGTTCCGTTCTGCCCTCAGCACTTCAAGATCTAACACCGCCAGATAAATTGCGGTCTTGCCTTCATGAGAAGAGTAATAGGAAACCAGGAGCCGGTTCTCCTTTTCATCCTCAACGAGTCCGGGATAGCTGTTGTCTCCCCCGCTCGGGAATGAGATGATCTCTTGAAACTGCCCACTTTTCAGATCAAGCCACCATAAATCCGTCGTGGGCTTGTTTCCATCGTAGTCCCGACTTCCAGCCAGCCAGCGACCATCCGCCAGAGAAATCAAGTTCGGTCCACCGAAGAGTTTATTCGACTTCTTAAAGTTCCAGTCGACATAAGGGGGCGACGCAATCCCGATCCACCCCGAAGAGTCGCTTTTTTTTCCGCTAGAGCCCGTGTCGCGGCGACGGAGCATTGCACATAGGCGTCCGTCATCCAGAAAACGAAGAGTGGTTTCGCTGGGTCCTGGGACATCGAGTTGGGAAACGTGTTCATAAGTGATCCCGTCCCGGCTGCGTACCAGATGAATTGTCCGTGGTGCTTTGAGAGGCATATGATAAGTGCAGCCCCAGGCCCAGCCGTCGTGCCACGTCACCCGCCAGAGCCAGTCGAAACCGGTCACGATTGATTCCGGCAGGACGACCTTGTGAAGTTCCCCGAACCGCTTTTCTTCAGGATCGTAGATTGCGGTGCGTGACTCGATTCCGCGGCGCTGCCCATCGATATAAATGGAGGCGGCGAAATTGAGCATCAAGCGGTTGTCCGGCGTGATGCTCAATTTCGGATCGCGAAGATCGAAAGACGGTTCCTCCAGCAGCGCGAACGATTCCCATGTCGCTCCCTGATCACGAGAGCGGATGACCCGAATGAGGCCGTCCCCTCCATTTCGCCCGGGAACATGCCCGGTCCCTTCTCGAAACGTACAATACAGATCATCCTGAAAGCGGATGAGATCAGTGAATGCCGAGTGTTGCGCCTGGTCCCAGATGCGCGTGATTGAGACCACGGCCGAAGAATTGATAGTGCGGTCCGCTCCTTCTACCATTCCCCAACTGAGCATGATGACAAAAAACATCATTCCTGTCCGCAGACGTTCTGACAGCATCAAGTTGATCTGATTCCGCATGATCCCTTCTTTCTCTTACCTGGAGCATCTTTCAAAACGGTCTTCAGCATTCCGCAGGCGAAGAGTGAGGCTCTCATGTGACAAAACGCCTCCAATCGCCTGCACCCGGTAGAGCAAACTGCCCTATTTCTGTGATGTCAGTTCAAAGGTAAAGTTGTTTCCACCATCACGGGTGACATGGGCGTTTAAGGTTGTTTTCGAATTGTATTTCTCCGGAATCAACGACACGTATATCGTTGTGTATGGAGAGTTCGGATCAAGGATGTCTTCTGGTTCGTCGCTGTTGGTTGCCGAATCTCTTTTGACTGCCTGCAGCGCAGTGATACGGACATGCATCGATCCCAAACGGGACGGGAAAGAAAACCGTCCCTGTGTGACACGTCCCGCCGAACTAGCAGAGAGGTCAATCGGTTCGAACACAATCTCACCACTTTCCAGTGGCCTGCCATCGAGACGAACCTCTCCCCGCACCTTGCGAACTTCCGGCACGTTGTGTGAGTCTCCGCATCCCGTCAGGAGTACGAGACACAGACCACAGGTGATGAACGCAACCTTCATTAGGGTCCCTCTCCCCAAATGCCCTGTGTCTCGTGTTTGATGAAAAAGTACCAGAGCAACTTGCAAAATGACTTCCCCGTCCTCGCCACGCGGAATGCAGCGTTTTTACGGTTGACACGTGCGCTGCGCGGGCACATGGTCGAGCAAACTGCTCTAAAATCCGCTGCCAGCCTCGCCACCCTCGCGTGTCGACATGGCCTGAAAAATATCACGGTCAATGTACGAGGAGACGAACTGGACCGATCCATCCATAAACGAGACCTGGACTCCCCCTGTGTGATTACTTCGAGCAAAGACGACATAGGTGTTCGCCTCACCTGCGCTTTCCCCGACCGCAGTACAGGGAGCCGTCGGCCATTCCGTAGAACGGCAACCGTGGTTGCGGTCAGCGACGAGCGTATTGGGTGGCTCCAGAGCGGAAAAAATACTTCCCAGCCACAGGCCACTCCAATAGTCTCCAGCGTTTCCGTTACTGACAGCAGAAGTTTTTCCCCGAATGATCCCCTCACTCATCAGCATTGTTCTGGAGGTTCCGTCCGTGACGTTCCGCATGCGTAACGCGGACTGACGAAAGAACATTCCATTCAGGTCCAGCCCATGATTCCGTCCCGCCCCTTGTCCGAAATGAGTTGATCCGGCACTGGCGATATAGTTCCCCATAAAGCCACTCGTTGAAAGGCCTCCCCTGGAGGGATCCGACGGACACATAAAAACATTGAAACGAGTATTCTTCGCGACAGCGGGAACATTGAAGACTTCATTGTTCCAGTTGCTGCCGCTGGCATAACAGGAATCCGCCTGCATCCGCGGCGCCAGATACTGATGATAGAACGCCGACTGCTCAATGAAGGGAAGAATCTGATGGAACCAGGTGCTTCCGCGTAGCCCGTGGCCGCAATGATGCCCCTGCGGGCCTGTGTAAAAGATTCCGGTCGGAAAGATCGAATAGGTATCGTGATAATTATGCATCGCGAGTGCAAGCTGTTTTAAGTTATTCTTGCATTGTGAACGGCGCGCCGCTTCTCGAGCCTGTTGCACCGCAGGAAGCAGAAGCGCGACCAAAGTCGCAATAATTGCGATCACGACCAGCAGTTCAATGAGCGTAAATCCCGGCCTGCGGCACCTTCCATTTAAGAGCATGGATGATCTCCTGATAAGGATCGTCAATAAATCATGAGACTTCTTTAATCAATAAGCCAGACCGTTCCAGCCTTGCGGTATCATTCGCATCAAGCACACCTGGACGGAAATCGGCAATTCATATACAGATCATTGTGTTCGATATTAATAAAATCTAACTTGATTCAGAGCGTCACTTGAGATGAAAATGATGCTCTTGTGGACCCGCCCCCGACTCAACCACGAGTTCCAGTGTGGAGGCGGTGTTGTACTTCTCTGGGATTTTTGGAACCGATACCTGCGGGCTGTTCCCACCGTTCATCTCGTCAGTCTCAATGGGAGGGAGCCATACGATTTCTACCCGATGCTTTCCAACTGCGACGCCCCCTTTGTTGTCCGCACGATAGCGCCCGTCGCGGATGACTGCTCCCGCAACAGGCAGACCGGAGTTAGAGTCGGGAACGAAGCGAATATGGCCATAGGTGACCGGTTGTCCAGCGTAGGTCACTTCTCCCGTGACGACAGCGCGAGACGGTGCATCGATGGATTGGCCGCCGCAACCCGATAACCAGAGAAGAACGAGTGTCGGCCAGCAGAACGAAACCGTTCGCGGCATGACACGCTGCTGTTTAGAATTCACCGACAGTCTCCTTTCCCTGACGGGTCGTAAGTGCGTGCAACAGCGTCAACGCTGCATTTTCCGAGACGAACCGAACGGCCCCATCCGCCATGGCAAAATGGCATCCACCCGTGTGATAGCTCGACGGACCGACAAGTTGCTCAACCTCATAAGTTCCCTTCGGAAGCGAGAATTCCCCGTTGATCCCGTCGTCCAAATCGGTCAGGTTCATGCTGCTCCAGTACATTCCGTTGTGCGATCCGCGATGGCCGCCGGAGATTTCCGCAATCAGGAATGTATTGCTTGAGCCGTCGAGAATTCCGTCGAATCCGGTCGAGCTGTGTCCGTAAAAAATTCCGTTCGCGTCAATATCCCGTGCCTTCGGCTGTCGGGTAGCACCGCTCATGCAAAACCAGGCCTGAGTATCTGCAACTCCTGCCATGTTTGTTCTTCCGGCGTCATCCTGAACGGTGGACCCCGCCTCGTAGACGATGTCCGCGACACCGCCGCCAAGGACGACACGTTCCTTGCCTTGCGGGTCGCTTGGGCAAAGATAGACTGCGATGGCTTCGCCAATATGACCTTTGGTACCATGTAAAGTGGACGAAATGGGAGCTGAACGCGCCCAGTTGGCGGCTTCGAAATTAATCTTGTTATAGATTGCAGTCTGTTCCAGCATCGGCAGGATGAATGCGGACCAACTATATCCTTGCTGAGGGCCCGCTCCGCATGTTGCTGAAGAGGGATTACCGCGAACGATGCCTGGCGGAAAGAAGCCGTGAACATCATGGTAGTTATGCAATGCCAAAGCGACTTGTTTGAATTGATTCTTGCACTGAGACCGTCGTGCCGCTTCCCGAGCTTGTTGCACCGCCGGCAGCAGCAGGGCGACCAGAATTGCGATAATTGCAATCACCACCAGCAGTTCAATTAATGTAAAGCCACTTAACTTCTGTCGCATTATACTCCCCTTAACCATGTGATAAGAAAGCGAGTTATAAGTGGAAAGCACGAAGTCGAATCCGAGCAGTCAATACATGAGCTGAGAAGGAATCAGATCAAGGCGCAGGCTTCCTGTTGAGGTGTCGCAGGGTTTCGCCGGCATACATATCGATTGGCATTGTCCGCGTTTCATTATGGTTCAGTGGCAGATCTCCGGATCGCATGGCGGAGAGGATTTCAATTGCAACCCGTCCCATCTGCACTTCGTCAACCGTGACAGATGTCAGCATCCGCTGGAAGGCTCTTTCGCGCATACGGCCTCCAAAACTGACGAGCGACACGTCGTCAGGAACCCGCAGTCCTCGTCGAACAAGCCACAGATAGATGGACTCAGCAGAGGCGTCAGAGCCCGTGAAGATGACCGTCGGGGAGCCGTTCTCTCTGAAGTACCCCTCCAGTGCGTGTTCAAGCCGTTGCGACGGATCACAGGGTTCCTCCACGGCATAACAGACAGACAGAGCGCTTTCGTCATGCCCTTCGCTTTGCAACACGCGCCGAAGACCAGCCTCATGCCGAAGGCTGGCTTCTCCTCGATACAGGTTGCAATAACAGATGTGGCGATGTCCCGCAGCCAGGATTTGCTTTGCAGCCAATTGCCCGATCTCTTGAGAAGGTATCGCCAGTAAAGGAGCGTCGATTCCTTCCACCCGTCGCCCCAGAAAGACGAGGGGAATCCGATGTTCCCGAAGTTGACGCACCTGATACAACGGAGTCTGAACATTGCCGATCGGGTTCAGCGCGACACCACCCACGCGCTGATCAATCAGTTGAAGAATGAAATCCCCCTGACGACTGACGTCTCCATTTGTATTGCAACTGACAACCTGAAAATGCTGGGCTGCCGCCGCGTTTTCGAAACTTTCATTCAGCGAAGACAGGAAGGTTCCCAACGTATTCGTACGAATCAATGCGAGAACTGAACTTTGACCACTCAGTCGTTGACTCGCCTGATCGTGAACAATCGCCCCTTTACCGGGCTTCTGAATCAGAAAACCATCCTGCACCAATGAGGCGATCGCTTTTCTGACAGTCCCACGGGCAACCTGAAACACCTCCCCAAGTTGCTTTTCAGTTGGAATCGCCGCACCTGGCCCCAAACGGCCTGAGGCAATTTCCGTCACCAGATGCGACCGTAATCGTTCCCCCTTGCCTGAAGAAGAGACTTCGACGTTTTGAGAAATTGCGGTGAATCCAGTCGTTTTTGCCATAAGTCTGACCATTCTCCGACATGCCTGCCGAATGTCAATTATTGTCTATACAATAAATGTACCATGGATCATTACGGTCCACAAGTGAAATTTGATCAATTCCAGAATTCCTTTATGAATTCTCCGAGGAAGTCTTCTCGGAACCTGTTCGCTGCCGGTCATGGTTGGACTTCTTTCATAAGACTGGTCCGGTCTACCATCTGGCCTCGGAAAGCGCATTTTATCTGGGTAATCTGGCGTACAAACGCCTCGCTTTTTGCTGGCACAATGCTGAAAACAATTCCCGAAGCCTCCCCCAATCCTTATCCGGTCGGCATGAATCAGAACTACCGGGAAATTCCGAATACCGTTCCAGTCAGAAGTATCGCCCCCCTGCAGGACACCTCCAGCACCAGAGATACTTCTCCTGACAGCAGCCAGATTCTGACTGCAAATTTCCAGCTATGTTGCAGTCAACAGTTCCAGTCAGGCGCGAAATATCAGGGCAGGCAATCCACTCATCCCATGTCCTCCTTCATTGAACGGCCAATTCAATGACAGTACTCCCAAGTCTGTTCAGATGGAGGCAGGGGATCAGAAAAAGGCTGCGAATTCACGCCTTTTCCTACACACTACTGTTGCATCAGTATTAGAATTTAGGGTGGAAGAATCGAAACGGAAGCGGCCAACGAGCCACGGAACATGTGAGACAACCCTCAGTTTGAAGCCTGACAAGGCACTACCCACTTCTTTCCGATTCAGACCAAGCTTGGAACTACTGAGCGAGTAAGTGTTGCTCCAAAGTCCATCTCAGTGTCACTCAGTTGTCTGTTTGTCATTTGCTTAAACTGCTTCGTTGAAATCAACCTGCGCGGTTTTCGGAGCCCAGGAAATTCGGTCTGTTCACGCCTGTGAACAAACCTTCATCACCATTCGTTGAAAATTCCAAAGTATCGTCAACAAGCAGATTCGCCAGTGTTCAAACCACCATTCATGGTCACTTTGATGTCAACACATTCGAAGAGACACTTTTCGCGACAGCATCGATCAGAGTGACTCTGCTCAGTGCTTGTGACTGGAATCTCCGTGATCATGGTCTTGTTCGATTTTTCCGGTGTACTGCTTACCGTTGATGGTGACCACGAGTTTGGCGGCGCTTCCTTTGGCATCGAGGTCTTCTCCCAGGTGTTGATCCTGAGCGACGAATCGTGATGATTTTCCGGAGGGATCTCCCGCGTCAGCCGAGGCGGCCAGTTTGAACTGCTCCGCTTTTCCTTCATGACTCATGTTGATGATGACTTCCGGGGCATCAATCGGAACCGCTGTTTTGGCGCTGCCATCCAGGATGTAAATCGTGACGGGTTCCCCTTTTTTGTGAACGAGTTCAGCGTGATACTCCTCATTTCCCAGTTCGATCAGATGTCCATGATGAGGACCTTCGGTCGGATGCGCGTGATCGTGATTACCGTGTGACTGGGTATTCGCAGGGGATTTTGTGGAGGCGTTATCGGATGAGTTTCCACATCCAGAGATCATCAGGGTTGCCAGGCAGGCTGCGGGGAGCGTACCGACAACGAAACGTCGAAATAGTTTTGGGGAGACAGACATTCGTTTTCCTATTTAATCTTCGAAACTCAGGTCAGGGAGAAACAGTCAATCAGCATTGCGATTCGGTTTATGCAGAATGACGCTGCGCGACGGGAACGACGTTACTTTCATCAAGAAGACCATTTCGCAGGGTCAATCTGCGTGAGGCGCGGTTTGCGGCGATCGGGTCGTGGGTGACCATGACGATGGTGCGCCCTTCTTTGTGGGCCGCATCAAAGGCATTCAAAACCGTCTCCCGACTATCGGGGTCGAGATTTCCGGTGGGTTCATCGGCCAGAATGATCTGCGGATCATTGACGAGTGTTCTCGCCAGAGCCACGCGCTGCTGCTGTCCGACACTGAGTTCGGCCGGACGATGGTCAAGACGGTTTCCCAATCCGAATCGGGTCAGCATTTCCGTGGCGCGTCGCTCCTGTTCTTTCTGATCCAGTTGCAGCAGGCACAGAGGAATCTGCACATTCTGAAGTGCCGTCAGATAGGGAATCAGATTGAACGTCTGAAAGACAAACCCCATTTTCTGACTCCGCAGGGCCGAACGTTCTGCCACCGGGATGTCGTAGATTGACGTCTCGTCCAGCCAGACCTTGCCGATGGTTGGAGAGAGCATTCCCCCCAGCAGGGAGAGCAGTGTCGTTTTACCGCTTCCGCTGGGACCGATGATGGCGACGTAATCTCCTTTCTCGAATGTCCGGTCCTGACAGTCGAGAGCAATCACACGATCTCCACGACGTGTGTAATGCTTCACCACGTTTTCCAGACGAAACATCTCAGACCTCCTGAAAACAAAGACATGGATCTAATGCGGCTGCCTTCCGTGCAGGCCACCACGCAGACAACAGAGACAACCCCGTGGCAACCGCGATCGCCAGGAATGCCGTCGCAGGAAGCGGGGAAACGGTGACACCGGCCCAGACGGGACCCGCCGCGATGGCGACCGATAACCCGATCAGACTGCCAAGCGTTCCGGCAACCAGTCCCAGAACCAAAGCTTTTCCCAGAAAGAGCCGGCGAACAAACTTCGGGGTGGCCCCCAGTGCCATCAGTGTGCCGATTTCACGGCGACGCTCCCGGACATTCGCGGTGATCGCTCCTGCCAGACTCGTTCCCCCCACAATGACCAGCACCGCCAGAACGAACCACGACGTATTCGCCATGAGTCGATTGACTCCCACCTGAGTCTGCACCACCTGTGAGATCGTGACGACCTTGGTGTTAGGAAGAAGTTTTCGGAGTTGTGGAACCAGGTCTCCGGCGGCATCTTCACAACACCCGATGACTTCGATGGCATTACAGACAGGCCCGCTCTCTGAGGCATCCTGCACGGTATGCAGATGGGCGAAGACTCTCGAATCGTCAACTGTTCCCGTCACAGGAAGAACGCCGAGGATTTTGAAAGACTTCCCCAGGATTTCGACGGTGTCACCGGTATCAAAAGCGGATCGTGACGCGACGTCTGCTCCCAGAATCACTTCATCCGGTTTCAGATTTTGAATGGCCCGGTGTGTGACCAGAGCATCGGTTCCTTCCAGTTGAGCGGTTGTCAGCTTGGCTTTCTCACATCCTTCATGACCTTTAGGGGCAGCGAACATGGTGGCTGTCTGCCAGGTCGTTTGAGCTTCCAGCTCCGACTGCGGCAGAATCCCAGTCAGTGTGATCGAAATTCCTCCCATGTCGGCAGGGACGTTCAGTCGTGGAGAAACCTGCTCAATCCCGGTCAGTCCGGCGAGATAGATTTCCGAGACATGTTCCTCGGGAATCGTCCCTCCATTCTGATCGGCAGCGTAATAGTCCTGAAGTGTCGCTTCCGGTGGCAACACCAGAATATTGGCGCCAAGCTGAGCGAGTTGTTGGGATACTTCCTTCTCAGAGAAAAAAGTAATGTGTCGGATCGCGACCAATGCCGCGACTCCCAGCAGAATGGCAAGACTGCTTGAGAGGGCTCCCCACGGACGCGACCGCAGTTCGCTCCAGATGATGGATCGTAGCGTCATGCTGATGATCTCCTGATCTCAATTCGTGTTTCATGGTTTATCAGTTTGTGGTTGAGAGCAAACTGGTTTAGGAACAGCCTGAAAATAACTTTCCGGTTTCACACATCAGAAAAGTGTTCTGACCAGATTTTTGCTACCCACTATCAACTATCCACTACCCACTTTTCCCCTATTGATTTCGAGACTGTTTCTTACCGTGGATTAGGACGGCTTCCGGTCGCTTGCGGAGCATGATTGTGTTTGCACTTATCGTCTTCACAGCACTGGCCGGCCTTGTGAATGGCGGCGGCGATCTGATCTGCACTGGAGTGATTGTTATAATGACCGATCAGGACACCCGGTGGGGCGATCAGCACGGCATAGGGACCTTGAATCTGGGGAGCGGAGACTTTCATCTGCTCGTAAAAACGGGCTTCGGCGGGATCGTCGAGACGCATTCCGACCAGCGAAATACGGCCTTGAAACTGTGGAAGCTGCTGAACCTGTTTCACTCCTTCCGGAACGTCAACGCTCTCCGTCCGTGTCAGGCAGACGAAGACCAGTTTCTGCTCCTGCAGTTCTTTCATACATCGCATCATCGTCGGCGGGACAATGGACGCAGCGATCTGCTCAGCGTTGATGGAGCGAGGGAACAGACCCGTCACCGCACCGTTGGGAGCGATGACAACGGTCATCGGCATCGGAGCACGTGCGATACCGAGTTTTTCAACCAGAGCCCGATCCGCAGGACCGTCAACGTGTGCCGAGGTGATGGCGACCTTGTCCCCGTAGGATGCGAGTCCTTCCTGATTCTGTTGATAGAAACGCTGTGTGGCTTCTCCCTGGTCCCGTGAGAAAACAACAAACGTGAATTTCCCGCCTTGAGCGGATTGTTCCAGAGTTGTCTGAAGCCCGGAGGTTCCATCTGGCTGCTGAGCCATGGCAATGCTGCTCATCAAAAGGCAGGTTCCGACCAGACACAACTGAGACATCGCAAACAATTTCATAGCGAACTCCATTTCGTAAGGTTGAACAATGTGAGTGAGAGCAGACTGAACTAATGAGCCAGGCTGATCTCTCTGTTTGATTCCTGTTGTGAGGGAAGAAGATCCGGTTCATCGTGGGGGATGAGCGGAATCTCTTTTTGTGATTCTCCGACGACACGTGCCGCCGATTTGATTCCGAACAACCAGAACAAGGCCGGGTGGACGAAGAAGTCGAGCAATGTTGAACTGATCACTCCTCCCAGAATGACAGTGGCGACGGGATACAGAATTTCTTTCCCCGGTTCGTCGGCGGCGAGCACGAGTGGAACCAGACCGATGCCTGCGGTGAGTGCCGTCATTAGAACAGGAGCCAGTCGTTCGAGTCCGGCCCGGACAATCATTTCTTTCGTCCAGTCCTCTCCTTCATAGCGGACAAGATGCAGGTAATGATTGAGCAGGAGAATTCCGTTGCGGGAAGCGATGCCGGTCAACGAGACGAAACCAACCATCGCCGCAATTGTCAGTGTCTGCCCCGTGATCACCAGCGCCACGACAGAGCCGATGAAGGCCATCGGTAATGCGGTCATCACCTGCAACGACAGGTTCACCGAACGGAACATGGAATAGAGCGCGAGGAACACTCCCATCAGCGACACCAGAAACAGCACCGCAATCAGACGACTCGCCGATTGCTGACTTTCGAACTGGCCGCTGTACTCCACGAAATACCCTTCCGGAAGGCTGGCGACGATCGGAGCGATCTTCTGCTGAATCTCCTGAACGACATCGACGACGCCACGATCGGAGACGTTGCACTGGAGAACAACACGACGACGAACATTCTCACGATTCACCGTATTCGGGCCGCCGGACTGATAAATCCTCGCGACTGACTCCAGAGGAATTTTTCCTCCTTCCGGCAGATCGATCGTCAATCGTTTCAGTGAATCCAGATTCTCCCGGGCGTTCTCATTCAGACGGACCAGCAAATCGAACTGCCGTTGACCGATCAGAATTTCCGAGACCACGTCGCCATTCATCGCCGTGGCGATGAATTCATTGACATCACTGACACTGAGTCCATTCAGCAGGAGTTTATCGCGGTCGACTTCAATCCGGAGTTGAGGAATGATCACCTGTGGTTCGACCATGGGATCTTTCACCCCGGGAACGGAACTCATCGTCGCCAGCATCTCCTCCGCCTTGCGACGCAGAACATCGAGATCATCTCCATAGATCTTGATTCCGACATGGGCTTTCACCCCGGAAATCATGTGGGAAATCAGGTGAGCAATTGGTTGTTCCGCAGCGGTGACAATGCCGGGAATGTCTGCCATTGCCTCCCGAATTTCATTGAGAAGTTCTTCCCGACTCCGATGAGACTCCGGGTCAAGCTCAATGAGATATTCACTCATATTGACCCCCTCAGCGTGTTCATCCAGTTCGGCACGCCCGGTTCGTCGAGAGAAGGAATCAATCTCCGCAATCAGTTGCAACCGCTGTTCCACCTTGCGATTGATCTCGTTGGACGTCTCCAGAGATGTTCCCGGCGGAAGCACCACGTTGAGCTGCACCGTTCCTTCATTGAACGGAGGAAGAAAGTCCTTTTCCAGATTCACCACAAACAACGCAGCAATGGCTACGAGAATGCCGGTGACGGTCAGGTTCAAACGAGGGAAGGTCAGGCTGAAACGAATGACTTTATCGCCAACCCATTTCAAGCCCCGAAGAACCGGTCCGTCATGTTCTTTCTCGGTCAGCTTCGCATGGCCCAGAAGCCAGTACGAGAGGATGGGCGTGACGGTCAACGACACCAGCAATGAGGCCATGATTGAGACGATGTAGGCCACTCCCAGCGGCGTGAAGAGTTTTCCTTCCATCCCGGACAAGGCAAACAGCGGGATAAACACCAGACAGACGACAATCGTCCCGAACACCACCGAGTTCCGGACTTCAACGCTGGCTTGAAAAACGACCAGTAACGGGTGTTTGGGGGTTCCGGCATGCCGGTTTTCTTTCAGACGTCGAAAGATGTTTTCCACGTCAACAA
>DATMFC010000151.1:0-16031 GCA_035556335.1 Planctomicrobium sp.
CTTGAGTTACTGATTGATCTCTGTGAATCGTACGGCGCGGTTTCGATTTTTGATGAGGTGATTACCGGATTTCGAATTGCCCTGGGAGGAGCGCGAGAGTTCTTCCAGCTGCAACCGGATCTCTCTGTTTATGGAAAGGCACTGGCCGGCGGCTTCACTCTCTCCGCAGTGGGAGGTCGGGCAGAGATGTTTGATGTCTTGCGTGACGGTCGCACAATTCACGCAGGAACCTATAACGGGTGTCCCATCAATCTCGTTGCCGGAATTGAAACGGTTCGCGCACTGCGGGAACCGGGAATTTACGAGAAGATGCAGGCTCACGGCACTGCAATTCAGGACGCTCTGAAAAGCTCTGCTGAACAGGCTGGTCTTTCTCTGTCGATTTCCGGAGTTGGAACGATCTTCACCATGCACTTCGGAGTAGACCAGCCTCCTCGCGACTACCGTGAGTTCCTGAAGAGTGACATGACGTTGTATCATCGGTTCCGGGCAGCAATGCTCCGCCATCATATTCACTTGCTTCCGGATGCCCGCTGGTATGTCGGAGCCAGTCATGATGAAGCGGCACTTGCGATGACGATAGACGCCATTGAACGATCAATACAGGAAATTGCAGAATGAAGCTCATTCGGTTTGGAGCCTTTGGTCAGGAACGTCCCGGACTTTTGCTCGGTGACGGACGACGAAAAGACGTCAGCTCCCAAGTGACCGATTATGATCGTCCCTTCTTTCAGAACGACGGACTGAAACTCCTTTCCCGACTCAGCGAACAGCCAGACTCACTGCCGGATGTTGCTGCTGAAGAACGCTGGGGAGCCCCGGTCTCTCGCCCCGGAAAAGTGATCTGTATCGGACTGAACTACGCCGATCATGCTGCGGAATCAGGTATGCCAATTCCGGCAGAACCGGTTGTCTTCTTCAAGGCTCCCAACACCGTTGTCGGTCCCTATGATCAACTGGTGATTCCGCGTGGCAGCGAGAAAACAGACTGGGAAGTCGAACTGGGAATGGTCATTGGAAAAGAAGCCCGATACCTGAATTCACCCGAAGAGGCCCGACAGCATATCGCCGGATTTTGTGTTTCGCATGATGTTTCGGAGAGGCATTTTCAGTTGGAACGAGGGGGACAATGGGTCAAAGGAAAGAGTTGCGACACTTTCAATCCACTGGGACCAGCACTCGTCACTCCTGATGAAATCAACGATGTCGGTTCATTGAAGATGTGGCTGACAGTGAATGGAGAATCACGACAGAACGGAAACACCCGGACGATGATCTTCAATCCGTACTTTGTCGTTCATTATCTTTCGCAATTCATGACATTGGAAGCGGGCGATCTGATCTCCACGGGAACCCCACCGGGAGTCGGCCTGGGAATGAAACCGCCACAGTTCCTGAAAGCGGGAGACGTTGTTGCTCTGGGAGTTGAAGGACTGGGAGAGCAGCGCCAGGTCTGTCGAAATGAATCACAGGAGTAGGGCGGTTTCGGTCATTTCGCAGGGTGGCCGCGATTGCTTGCAATCGGGGCGGCGCAACTGTTCGAGGCTGCGTAATCGGGTCTCTTGCTCCGGCTTGGGAACACACTCGACACCAAGTTCTGCCTGGTCACTCAATGAACCGGCTCTTGTCTTTCTTCTCAATACGAGGGGATGAGACTTATGTGTTGATATGAATAGCGAAGCAAAGCTTCAGGGCGAGTGCGTTCTTAAACCAGAGTTTGGGAACGAGGGAATTTGATTTCAGGACTGTTCTCTATGCGCGTTGGCATCGTTTCCATTCAGCATGAATCCAACACCTTCATTCAGGATGTGACCAGACTGGATGACTTTCGAAATGATGCCTTTCTCCTCGGAGCTGACATTCGAGAGCAGTATCAGCATTCCGCTCACGAAGTGGGAGGATTTCTGTCCGGGCTGGATGAGCAGGGAATTGAAGCGGTTCCGATTCTGTTCGCCCGGGCAATTCCTGGCGGAACAATCCACAAGGAAACGGCTGAAAAACTGATCTCGATTCTGACGGAAGAAGTCCAGCATGCCGGAACTCTGGACGGCTGGCTGGTCGCCCCGCATGGCGCGGCGGTCAGTGAACTAGACCGGGACTTCGACGGGTACTGGCTGAACACCTTTCGTACTCTGGTCGGCCCGGATGTTCCGGTCATCTGTACTCTTGATGCACATGCCAACCTGTCCCGGCGCATGGTTGATTTGTGTGACGCAACGATTGTCTATCGAACGAATCCTCATGTCGACCAGCGAGAACGTGGACTCGAAGCCGCGCGACTCATGGCACGGACGCTTCGTGGTGAAATTCGTCCCACGCAGAAAGCCTGTTTTCCTCCTCTGGCGATCAACATTGAACGACAGCAGACCGCTGTGGAACCGTGTGTTTCGATCTATCGTCTGGCGGATGAACTCTGCCAGAAACCCGGCGTTCTTTCGATCAGTGTCGTCCTCGGATTTCCTTACGCAGACGTTGAAGAAATGGGAACCAGTTTCGTGGTGGTCACCGATCGCAATCCAGAACTGGCAGAACAGATTGCCGGTCAGTTGGCGGATTCCGTGATGTCTCGCCGCGAGGAGTTTGAAGCCCGGTTGATTTCTGTCGAACAGGCGCTCGATCAGGCCGAGCAACTCCCGGGGCCGGTCTGTTTACTGGATATGGGAGACAATGTCGGCGGAGGCTCTACTGCCGATGGAACGTTTCTGCTTCATGCCCTTCATCAGCGGAATCTCTCCGGCTTCGTCTGTCTTTATGATCCCGCGGCGGTTTCAGCGTTTGATGATGTGCGTGTTGGAGAAACTGTTTATTCCCTTGCGATGGGAGGGAAATCAGACAATCGCCATGGCGCCCCGTTCCTTGCCGATGTGCAGTTGATCAGTCGCCATGAAGGGACGTTTCGGGAAGATCAGGTACGTCATGGAGGAAGTGTTGAATTCAAGATGGGGCCGACCGTCGTCGTTCGTACGGAAAACGGAGTGACGATCATGTTGAACAGCCTGCGTACTCCCCCATTCAGCCTGAAACAGTTGACTTCCTGTGATGTTGATCCCACAGCATTTCAGGTCATTGTTGCCAAAGGAGTTCAGGCTCCTGTTGCAGCCTATCGAGAGGTCTGTCCGCATCTGATTCGAGTGAATACGCAAGGAGTGACGTCCGCCGATCTGAGTCAGTTTACTTATGAATTCCGTCGCCAGCCGCTATTCCCATTTGAACGGAATGTATAGAGCCCGTCTCAAACACACCCATTGAACTGCTCCATGAGGGGGAGTCTCCTGCCGAGCCGTAACTCCGGGAGCCATAAACGTCGCCGAAATTCTTCAGGTCAGGACTGCGATGAAGATCACCAGAATTGAAACCGCGATTCCCAGTGATGTGATGCCTGGACTGCTGTTGCTCCGGTTGCATACTGATGAAGGTCTGATCGGATGCGGGGAAACTTATTATGCCCCGGAAGCCGTCGCAGCACTCATTCATGACTGGATGAGTCATTATCTACTGAATCAGAATCCACTCGACATCGAAGCCCATTGGCGTTTTCTGTATGAACGCTCAACAAATTTCGGTTCCCGTGGAGCAGAGTTGAGAGCCATCTCCGCGATCGACCTTGCTCTCTGGGATCTCTTTGGAAAGTCTGCCGGATTGCCGGTCTGGCAACTGTTGGGGGGATGTGTTCAGGATTCCATTCGAACCTATAACAGTTGTGGCGGGCCGTCGTATGGAGGCAAAACGACGACACACATCTGGCCGGGGCATGGTCCTCTGGGGAATCCGGGACCGCTCAATGATTACTGGTCGATGATTCATGAACCGGTTCAGCTGGTTCATGAATTACTGGGTGAAGGTTATGAGGCGGTCAAAACATGGTCACTCGATTTTGCCGCACACAAAGTGAACGGCCCGCTTCATATCACTCATGCCGATGTCAAAAAAGGGATGGAACCGTTTCGAAAAATCCGGGAGGAATTCGGCAACGGGATTGAACTGATCATTGACGGACATGGATTCTTTCAACTTCCCGCAGCATTACGGATTGCGTCGGCCTTGCGGGAATTTGACATCCTTTGGGGAGAAGATCTGCTGAGGGTCGATGCCGTCGACACGCTGGCCGATTTTCGTCGTCATGCCGGAATTCCGCTGGCCGTCAGCGAAATGTTCAGTGGTCCTGACGATTACCGTCTGGTGCTTGAAAAACAGGCGGCGGACTTCGTGATGATTGACCCCACCTGGGTGGGGGGCATCTCCCAGACGCGAAACATCACTCGACTGGCCCAGTTCTATAACATCCCCGTGGTCATGCACGATTGCACCGGACCGCTGACTCTCCTTTCAGGCATTCAGGTGGCCGCCGCTTCAAATAATGTCGCCTGGCAGGAAAGTGTTCGAGCTCACATTCGTCTGTTGTATCCGAAATTGATCGACGAGAACGTCAGCGTTGAGAAAGGAAGAATCCCGATTCCCCGTTCCCCCGGTATTGGGGCAAACTGGCTTCCTGAATTGTTCCAGTCAGACCAGAACAAGTGTCGAATCACTTCGGTGGGCTGACATCCCGTCTTGTGATGCGCCGGGCACACTACGATTTCGCTCCTCCAGCGGAGAGTTGTTGAGAGATCTTGTCCGCCGTGTTTCGAACAGCATCAATCAGTTCCGACTGTGATCCCAGATTGGCCCGGGCCGTAGGAAGACTGACACTGATGGCGGCAACCAGATCGTCATTTTCAAAGACAGGGGCGCCAATACAGGTGATCCCAATATCGTTCTGATCACGCTCAATGGTATATTTCAGGTTTTGAGCTTCATGGTGAATCTTCTTCAACTCCTCTGGATCAACAACGGTGTGAGGGGTTCTGCCAATCAGTTTGGTGCGCTCGATCAGTTCATTCCATTCGGCGTCACTCAATTGAGAAGTCAGGGCACGCCCCAGAGCCGTCGAATAGAAGGGGTCTGTATTCGTGGACTCCACAACCCGACGAAACGGATGCCGACTTTCCAGAGTTCTCAGATATCGAACGTTTGTTCCGCGAAGAACTCCAAGATTGACCGTTTCTCCCGTCAAATCATGAAGCTCGCGAAGGAACTGATCGGCCACTTCTGTCAGTCGATCATCCAGTCGCCCCAGAGAAAGACGCCGCAGCTTGGGAGTAATCTGATACTTCCCTTTCCCAATGCGGCTGACATATCCGAGTTTGACAAGTTCCTGAAGCAGTCGGTGCACCGTGGGTTTGTGAAACCCCAACTCATTCACGATCGCCACCAGCGGCATCTCTCCTTCCGCATTCGCCAGAACTTCGAGAACATGAAACGCTTTTCCCAGAGAAGATGTATCCATCGAATATGCGAGTCTGACTGTGAAGTTGAGGAGAGAGGATCGGCCGACACGGAGATGACACAACGTTTTAGACCATTTTCATTTTTCGTCTTCAGCGTTCCGCAGGCGTAAAGTGAGGCTTTTGCATGCCGAAACGCCCGCAAACGCCTGCACACGGTAGAGCAAACTGCTCTAAGTGAATTGAGTTTCAATCGTTGCCGGTTATCGACCAGATTGTATCGCCGTTGGAAAGTCCGGGCAATCCGCGGTGATTTGTCCCCCAGGGCTTTCGCTTTATTGAAAATCGCCTGGGAGGGCGAGGCTCCTGCCGAGCCGCAAACCATGGAAAGCATCATCTTTTATGCGGCTCAGCAGGAGCTTCGCCCTCCCGAAAATTGCCCATCTTGAAACAAGCAAAAGCCCTGACTTGTCCCCGATTCACACTCTTCGCAGGAAGATTCCCTGATGCCCCCTGTTCCATCTCCAGAGATTCCCTCACCAGAATCGAACTCTCCTGTTTCCCTGGGAATCTGGCATCATCCAGCCGGGCTCTACGTTCTGTTTCTGACAGAAATGTGGGAGCGGTTCAGCTTCTATGGAATGCGTGCGCTGCTGGTCTTTTATCTGACCAGACATTTCCTGTTTTCCGATCATGTCTCTCTCGGAATTTATGGAGCTTATGTTGCCCTGGGGTATGCGACTCCCGTCATTGGAGGGCTTCTGGCGGACCGGTATCTCGGGCAACGCCTGTCAGTGACGATCGGTGCGGTCCTGATGTGTCTCGGCCACCTGGGCATGGCATTTGAAGGAGCGGCGAGTGAAACGCTCAGTGCTGCTGACGGCAGCATTCTTATTGTGCGCGATGAAACCGCACTTCAGGTGTTTTACTTTTCGCTGGCCCTTCTCATTGTCGGCATCGGGTTTCTGAAGCCGAACATTGCCACGATCGTCAGCCGTCTGTACACAGCTGATGACCCCCGTCGAGCATCAGGCTACACCATCTTTCAGATGGGGATCATGCTGGGAGCCGCGATTTCCGCAGCAATTTGCGGGTATCTGGGAGAACGATATGGCTGGAGCTATGGCTTCGGTGCAGCCGGGATTGGAATGCTGATTGGCCTTATCGTTTTTCTCGCAGGTCAGAGAACACTGAAGGGACTTGCCGAACCTCCATTTCCGGAACAGTTGCATCGGCCCGTTTTCGGACCATTTTCTCCTGCGCATCTGATTGCGGCAGGAACCATTGTGGCCGTGGTGATGTTCTGGCTGCTGCTGCAACAGACTCGCTGGGTCGGTTACCTGCTGGGAAGTTTTTCACTGCTGGTGATCGGGATCATCCTGTGGCTTTCCTTCTTTCGATGCCAGAAGATTGAACGAGACCGGATGCTGGTGCTGCTCTTCCTGCAATTGGGGATGACTGCGTTTGCCACACTGTTTGAACAGGCCGGAGGAGCCCTCAATCTGTTTGCCGATCGCCATGTCGACAGAATGGTGGGGGCCGTTCAAGTGAAGGCATCGCAGCTTCAAAGCGTTGTCCCGATGACAATCGTCCTTCTTGCCCCGTTCTTCGCCTGGCTCTGGCCGAGGTTGGCAGCAAGCGGGAAGAATCCGCGAACTCCCACAAAGTATGCCCTGACAATGCTGCTGATGGGAGCCGGATTCGGATTGCTGACACTCGCAACAAAGTCATTCGCGATCAACGGACTGATCCCGCTCGGGTGGCTTCTGTCGGCTTACATCCTGTTCGGTGTGGCCGACCTGATCATTGTTTCGGTCGCGTATACGACGATCACCCTGTTGTCGATTCCCCGAATTGTGGGAATGATGATGGGAACCTCGATGCTGGCCATCTCTGCGGCAAATTATCTCGCCGCGAGAATCGCCACTCTGGCCGGGCCTTCAGGAAAAATCACCGCTGCCGTTCCGCCTGACGAAACACTCGCGGCATACAGTTTTCTCTTTTCACTGTTGTCTGGATCGGCGTTCGTCATCACGGTGGTTCTGTTCGCAGTCTCACCCGCGCTGAGTCGACGAATGCACGGAATTCATTGAGAAAATGCTTGTTCCTGCAATGCTGTTCCGAGTGAATTCGGTTTCGCAAGCATCATCGAAAATTGGCAGGTTTGGGTTGTGACGTGAGGATTTCTGCCATGCTTCTGTCAAGCATAGATCAAAATCTCTTGACACATTGCAGTCCGTTTTATAAAATGAAACGTATCGTATTTTGGAATGAAAATTCTTTTCGTTCTGCTCGCAAATCAACAAAGGCGCACTAACACTCGCCCGTTTCTTTCGAACCAGTTCAATTCAGAGCAACTTTAAATTTAAACCAGATAAATTGACGAGGAGTCGGGAGAATGTTGTTATCTCGCAGGTCTCGGGGAAGTGGCTTTACTCTCATTGAATTGCTGGTGGTCATCGCCATCATTGCAATTTTGGTCTCACTGCTATTACCGGCAGTACAACAGGCACGGGAAGCTGCCCGTCGTTCTCAGTGCAAGAACAATCTCAAGCAGATCGCGCTTGCACTGCACAATTACCAGGATGCACATGGAGTGTTTCCCCCCGGTTGTGTCGGCAGTTCCGTCTGGAATGAGCCGGATGGGGCGACGGCCACCGACTATCGGAAATATTCAGCCCGACTGACATGGCTCTGTCTTCTTCTTCCTCAGCTCGATCAGGCCAACGTCTACAATCTTGCCGCTCCATACATCAGCGGATCGACAGCAACAACCAGCCTGCCATATCTCTGGCCGGGAGCGAATGTCCGAATTGCGACCTTTCTGTGTCCGACAGACCCTAGCACGGGGAAAAACAGTGTTCTCACGGCATTGCCGTCCTCTACTGTGCCGGGAAGCTTCACGAACTATTCCGGCAATATGGGGTCAACCGGAACGAGAATTACCATTACGGTGGGAACAACAACGACGACGGATAACTCCGCGACCCGGTTGAACGGCGTCTTCTATGCCATGTCCCGAATTGGAACCAAAAGCATGAAGGACGGTTCTTCCAATGTTCTCATGGTCAGCGAGAACAAGATCGTTCCGAATAATCTCAGCGCCGCAACAACCGATGTTGCCTCTGACTGGCGGGGCCTCTTCTGGAATGCGTACGGAGCGACTGCCTGGTTTAGTACCCGGTATCCACCGAATACCAATCACTCCGATCAGGTCCGGCGCTGCGTGGACGATCCACAGGCTAAATGCAGCGTTGTGACAAGTCCTGGGGACAGCTTTATGCACACGCGCAGCCATCATTCCGGGGGAGTTCAGTCCGCAATGGGAGATGGTTCGGTCCGGTTTATTTCACAGTCGGTGGACGGCACGCTGTTCCAGCACCTCGGGAGCAGAAGTGACGGCAACGCGATCGGGGACTTCTGACCTGGTGGTGTTCTTTCAGACGAAAACACCCTCTCCTCTCATTGCACCGTGGATTGAACAATGCAAGTCAAATACACAGTGAATTCTCGACTGATGACATGGGGACTGCTGTTCGTGATATCCGTGACAGGGTGTCAGAAGCCAGCTGTTCCAATTACTCGGGGAATGGTCGTCGTAGAAGGGGAGGTCACATTGGACGGAACTCCCGTTCCTGCAGGACGCGTTGTTTATATTCCAAAGCAATCGCCGGAAAGCGTCCCTGGAGGAGAGTTCGCAACTGCCATTACCAACGGGAAATACACCTTGGAATTATCTCCTGGGGCTTACCGGGTGGAAATCTTTCAATTTGGGGAGTCCATCAACGATCAGGTTCCTCAGCTACTCCCTTCAAAGTTTAATACAGAGAGCACATTGACTGCGGACATTTCCGGGACCGCATCCAGTCAGATCAACTTTTCACTTCAAAGCACCGGGAAGTAATTCACTCAACAAGTCACATTTCGGATCTGCTTTCATTCAGGTCACTTCCCTGCGGATTCGTGTCTCCTTCTTCAATCGAGGTTATCACATGTTTCCATCTCCCCGTTTTCGTTTCGGATTTACGTTAATTGAATTGCTGGTTGTGATTGCGATTATTGCAATCCTTGTGGCACTCCTGTTGCCGGCGGTTCAGCAGGCTCGTGAGGCAGCCCGTCGCTCTCAGTGTAAAAACAACATGAAGCAGGTCGGGCTGGCGATGCACAATTATCACGACACTCATTCAGTGTTTCCCTATTCGTACCGGACCCTGGATGAGTCACCCGGATCCATCCCAACCGGCACTACGAAATGCCGTGATACCTGGTTCCACCGGATTCTTCCGTTCATTGAGCAGGCAGCGCTTTACCAGCAGTATGAATCCATCAATAGCGGATTTGTGAACTCGGCTCCATTTCACACGATTGCCGCAACACGCATTCAGTCTTTGATCTGCCCATCCAGTGACGAATTTGGTGGAGCAGGTGCGAATATTCCAAACGGGTTCCAGGGAACTTATGGTGTGTGCCTGAGTGGATCTGCCAAAGACGGTGACCTGACAACCGGAGTGGCAACGACCCGATCTGGAACCGGGATGTTCTTTCTTGAATCCCGGATCTCCATGCGTAATCTGACCGATGGAAGTTCAAACACATTGATGGCATCCGAGGGAATTGCTCGTCCAATGGACAATTCAGGCGGACATGGAGATCTGGGGCAATATTGGGGCGGTGCCAGTTGGGGGGCGGAAGGGTTTACGGCTGCTGAACCTCCTAACACTTCGCTTCCAGACCGACCCGTCATCTGTAAATCAACGACCGTAATAGTCGCTCCTTGTGAAAGTACAACTGTGACACGAGGTTTGCAGTACAATTTCGCTCGCAGCTACCACACCGGCGGCGTCCATGTTCTCCTGGCGGATGGCTCGGTTCGTTTTGCCAGTGATCATATTCATGCTCAGACGTTTCGGAATCTGGGAGATCGGGCCGACGGCCAAGTGATCGGAGCGTGGTAAAATGATGATCACTCCCGTAAAGGCCGTCACGGTTTGTATATTGATCCTGGCACTCTGGAGTTGCAGCCAGAAAGATCTGTCCTCTGGACAGTGTCAGGTGGCAGGCCGGATCGATTTGGATGGAACTCCGATCGCAGAAGGCTTTATTACCTTCAAGGATCCTGAAAACGTCCAGCGAAGTTATGGAGGACCGATTCGGTCAGGAAAGTTCTCGGTGGCCGTTGAACCCGGGCGTAAACTGGTTGAGGTCACGGCACAACGACAGGTTCCTGGAAAAATGGTTCCCGGACCATCTGGTGAAGAGATTCCGGCAATGGAGTCGTATATTCCGGAGAAGTACAACCGAAAATCGGAGCTAACGGTCGAGATTGCCTCCTCTGGAAAGAACGACCTGCAACTGAATCTGACCACTCAATGACGACAGGGAATTCGCCTGCAGGAGCTTCTCAGCGGGATGAGTAAGATATGACCGATTATTGTTTACGAACCGTACTTATCGTGTCGCTGGCTGCATGCGTGCTGACTGCTGGCAGGACATTGGCTCAGGAGCCTGATGCGGAAGGTCTTCGTTTCTTCGAACAGAAGATTCGTCCGGTTCTGGTCGAGCATTGTTATGAATGCCATTCCGCTGAATCGAGAACGCTTCAGGGGCAACTTCGGGTCGACCTGAAATCCGCTCTGCTGACCGGAGGTGACTCGGGGCCATCGCTCATTCCAGGAAACCCGGACGAGAGTCTTCTACTATCAACGCTCAGATATAACGGCGATAGCTATGATATGCCGCCGAAAGGAAAACTTCCGGATTCCGTGATTGCGGATTTCGAAAAGTGGATTCGGATGGGAGCGCCTGATCCCCGGGAAGGTGACGCACCGCCGGTTGCCAGAAACGGAATTGATATCGCCGCAGGGAAACAATTCTGGTCTCTGCGGCCTCCTCAGTCCTCCGCAGTTCCAACGGTCAAAGATGAGGAATGGCCGCAGCGGAAGATGGATCATTTTATTCTTTCCGCGTTGGAAGAGGCGAATCTCAAGCCCTCTCCGTCTGCGGATCGACAGGATCTCCTGCGTCGGGTTTACTTCGATCTCGTCGGGCTCTCTCCTTCATTCGAAGAGACAGAACAGTTTAAGCAGGATGCGTCGCCGGATGCTTATGAAAAGCTGATCGAACGTCTGCTGGCATCACCACATTATGGAGAACGCTGGGGACGGCACTGGCTCGATGTTGTGCGCTATGCAGAAGATAACGTCAACATGGGACCACATAACGGTCCTTATAAGAATGCTTATCGATATCGCGACTGGGTGATTCAGGCGATCAACGCGGATCTCCGTTATGATGATTTTATCCGCTATCAACTGGCAGCAGATCTTCTCCCACAAGCGTCTCTTGAGGATTTGGCTGCACTCGGAATGATTGGGCTTTCCCCTCAGTATCACAAGGAACTGCTTCTGGCGCAAAGTGCGCTGGAGTCCGTGCATGCCGATGAATGGGAAGACCGGGTCGATCTCGTCAGTCGCGGTTTAATGGGATTAACTGCGGCATGTGCCCGATGTCACGATCATAAATATGATCCGATTACAACAAAAGATTATTATGCTCTGGCGGGTGTCTTTGCTTCGGTCCGACAAACAACACGGCCACTGTTGCCTGAAAATGAAGTAACCCAATCACAGCCGGCGCGCGACACAGTGCAACGACTCCAGGACGAAATCAAAACACTGAATGATGAAATTAAAAAGTTGAAGAAAGCGGAACCCGCTTCTGAAACCGAAAAGAAAGCAAGAGATGAAAAACTGACTTCGTTGACGGAGCAGATTGCAGAGAAGAAGAAGGAATCGGATCAGATCAAAGCGTCGACTCCGAACTTTGTACTGCCGATGGTTGATGCCGTTACAGAAGAACAGGTCCGCTTTGAAAAAGCGACTGCCACAACTCAGAAGTTCGCGTTCTACCCGAACTCTCCTCGCGATCTTCCGGTCATGATTCGTGGAAATGTCACGAGTCCCGGAGAAATTGTTCCACGGCGATTTTTGGAAGTTCTCAGCGATGGAGAGCCTGAACCGTTTCGACAGGGGAGCGGTCGACTGGAACTCGCGGAAGCGATTGTTTCTCCCGATAATCCTTTGACGGCCCGAGTGTTTGTCAATCGGGTCTGGCAGCGATATTTCGGTGAAGGGCTGGTTGATACCCCAAGTAATTTTGGAGCAACAGGATCGGCTCCCAGTCATCCAGAACTGCTGGATGATCTGGCTGTTCGTTTCATGCAGAATGGCTGGTCACTGAAATGGCTTCATCGGGAAATTCTCCTTTCCGCAACCTATCAGCAGACGTCCCGCGTTTCATCAACCCTGGCCGAAGAACAGGACCCCGGCAATCGGCTGTTGTGGCGATTCAATCGCCGTCGTCTGGATGCCGAAACGTTTCATGATGCCTTGCTGGAGGCGGGTGGAAATCTCGATTTGAAAATGGGAGGACCCTCTGCAGATATCGATCAGCCGTCGTTTCACCGGCGTGCGGTCTATGCCGGAATCTCCCGAGATGCCCCCAGCCAGTTCTTACAGGTGAATGATTTTCCGGATCCGACCATTCATGCGGAACAACGTTCACTGACAACAACACCGCTTCAGCAACTCTTCGTGCTGAATTCTCCGTTCGTCAGAAATCAGGCGATTCTTCTTTCAGATCGCGTTCCGCAGGGAGATCTGGCGGAACGAATTCGTAAGGTTCACCAGCTTGTTCTGGCCCGTGATCCGACTTCAAAAGAGGTCGCCATCGGGATTCAGTTCCTGCAGTCATTGGAAGAGGAACCTTCTCCCAATGACGCGGCCGTTCCCATGTTTACCGGAGAGCGGATGAAAGCGACCGTCCCGCAGTTAGGGGATGTCTATTCGGTCGAAATCTGGTTTCGGAATATCGTTCCGTATCGGGAACGTCCGGTGACTGGTTATCTCTTTTCCCGAGGGAATGATCGTTCGCCACAAGCTGACGGGGACCATCTTGGTATCGGAGGGATCTCGAATCCACAGATGACAGGTCGGCTGCTGTTCTACAATGGGAACCGCCTCCGGGATACGCTTTATGGTAAAACCATTCTGTCTCCCGATCAGTGGCATCAGGTCACACTGGTCCGGCAGGGAAAACGGATTGACGTTTATCTCAATGGACGAACTGAACCGGAAATCTCCGGCGTGGTTTCTCCTGGTTATGATCCTGATGGAACAGAAATGTTTCTGGGGGGACGTAATGACCAGTTCGCAAATTTCCGTGGACAGATGGGAGGAGTTTCCCTGTATAATCGGGCATTAACTTCGGAAGAGATCACAAAGCATTTTCAGGCCGGAATGTCGGGGAAGGTGAAGCCCGATCACGAAGCTGTGACACAATCAGCATTATCATCTGCTCCGTTTTCGTACTGGCCGTTGTTTAAAAGATCATTAATCGGACCTCAGGCAAAGGATTTAACTCCTCGACAGAATCATGGCATTTATGAAGGAAGCGCTTCCAATGCGAGCGCTGCCATGACTCCCTGGCGTCTGTATTGTCACGCGATTTTATGTAGCAATGAACTACTCTATATCGATTGAACGGGTTGAATCCTGACCTGGTGGAATAATTAGATGAGAACACTTCCATTAATAAACACCGTTCCCTGGACTCGGCGGCAGGCACTTCAGCAGATGGGAAGTGGCGCCGGGATGCTGGGACTTTCCGCTCTCCTGTCAGAGACGTTCAGTGCTCAAGCTGCACCGGCCGGGAAAAAGGAAGTCTCGTCTCCTCATTTTCCAGCCAAAGCGAAGCGGGTGATCTTCCTCTTCATGGGAGGAGGCCCGTCTCAGATCGACACCTTCGATCCAAAGCCAGATCTGGTGAAATACGCCGGGCAACGTCCGGGAGCAGTTGATGTTCGAACCGAGCGGGAAACAGGAGGAATTCTCCCCTCGCCAGTTAAATTCACTCCGGCAGGAGAATCGGGTATCCCGTTCTCCGAGCATTTTTCACAGTTGTCAAAACATGCGGATGACATGGCAATTGTCCGCTCGATGCATACCGATTTCCCGAATCATGCTCCGGCACTCTGCATGATGAATCTGGGAATCCTGACACCGACCCGTCCAAGCATTGGTTCCTGGCTGACATACGGACTGGGGTCTGAAAATCAGGACCTTCCCGGGTTCCTCGCATTATGTCCGGGACAACCCGTCGTCGGACCTAAACTCTGGGGAAATGGCTTTCTTCCCGGGAAGTATCAGGGAACATACATCAATCTCAAGCAGCCTTCTCCGGGTTCGATGATCCCTCATCTGCAAAACCCGGATCTCTCAGCCGGAACCCAGAAACGTCAGCTCGATCTGATCTCCTCAATCAATCGACAACATCAGGCAGGGCGTTTTCAGGAATCAGATCTCGAAACCCGGATTTCGTCAATGGAGCTTGCCTACCGAATGCAGTTCGAAGCGATCGATGCATTCGACATCAGCAAAGAACCCGAGTCGTTGCGTGAGGCCTATGGAGAGAGTGAGTTCTCAAAATCCTGTCTCCTGGCACGTCGCCTCAGTGAACGAGGAGTCCGGTTTGTTCAGGTCTATTATGGAGACCGGCAACCCTGGGATACCCATTCGAATCACACAGCAGCGAATGCTCGACTTTGCCAGGATATCGATCGTCCGATTGCTCAGCTTCTGACCGATCTTAAGCAAAGAGGCCTGCTGGAGGAAACACTCGTCGTCTGGGGAGGAGAGTTCGGTCGCACTCCAACTTCAGAAGGGGGAAATGGACGGGATCACAACCCCTTCGGGTTCTCGATGTGGCTGGCCGGAGGGGGCATCAAAGGGGGGACGATCCATGGTGCCACCGACGAGTTTGGAATGCGCGCCGTTCAGGACAAAGTCCACATTCACGATCTGCATGCCACAATCCTCCATCTGATGGGGATTGATCACGAACGCCTGACCTATCACTATTCCGGACGTGACTTCCGATTGACCGATGTTCATGGTCACGTCGTGAAGAATATTCTTGCATGATCCCGGTCATGATCCTCCCGTTACGAGCAGACCGGGATTAATGTTGTGATAGTACTTCCAAGTCTATTCACATAGAAGCAGGGGGTCAGGATTCAGGGGCCAGGGATCAGAAAAATGCTGGAAATTCATGCCATTTCCTACCCACTATCCACCACCCACTCCCCACTTCTCTCCTATTCATATCAAACTTGGAAGTACTGTGTGAGGATTCTCAGGATGGCATCACAGCATCTTCGGTCACTGGCCAGATCAGGCGTTTTGCCGAGCGGAGTGTTTTGCGAACACTGCTGTAAAGAATGGCTCGATGTGATTGCGTCAGGACGATGTTTCCCATTGCAATCCGATGGGGCCAAAGGCGATCCAGATAGGATCCCGCAGTGGAGCAACTGTTCAATAACGCAATTTCCGGCTTGTTCTGTGCAATGAAGTTGGCCAGTTCAATTTCGGCCCAGACTCCAGGACTTCCTTCCTTCAGTTCCGAATCCCAGCCGATTTTGAAAGCGAACAACGTGTCCCCGCCGATCAGGTTACAGGTCGACGCGACAACATGTTCTCCAACCAGCAGTTCTCCAAACAGAATGTTCTGATCCGCCGACATCTGATGTGCGAACGATTCAAAAAAAGCCTGATGTTTCGGATCACATCCCATCGCAGTGCCGGTCTCCCGTTTCCAGCCACGTTGTTCGAGATCAAGAAATCGCCGGACCGCTCCCGGAATGTCATGGGGATGTTCGATCACACGAAACGACACCGCCCCGTGCCGCTCCAGTTTTCCCCGAGCGCGACG
>DATMFC010000152.1:0-6961 GCA_035556335.1 Planctomicrobium sp.
CCGCCCGGCGAAGAAGTCTTCCAGAGACTTCGGTCCACCACGACCGGACAATGCCGCTGCCCGACCACGAACACGTCGTTGTTCGGCAATCTGTCGGGCTTCCTCAATATCGTCCATGACGAACAGGTGATCCCCTGCTCCTGGAACTTCATTCAGACCCGCAATTTTAACCGGCGTACTCGGGCCAACTTCCTTGACCTCTTCGTTCCGGTCGTTGTACATCGCACGAATACGTCCAAATGACGGACCGCAGAGAACCAGGTCTCCGACTTTAAGCGTTCCCTGACGCACAATCGCCCAGGCAATCGGCCCGCGACCTTCATCCCGGAATGCTTCCAGACAGACACCATCGGCGGCCGCTCCAACCGGAGACCGCAAGTCTCCCAGTTCAGCCGTCAGCAACAGTGTTTCGAGAAGGTTGTCGACACCGGTTCCCGTCAGACCGGAAACCCGGACCACTTCGACATCTCCTCCCCACTCCAGCGGAAGAATTCCGTGCTGTGAAAGCTCCGTGAGAACCTTCTGTTCGTTGATGTTCGGCAAGTCGGTTTTGTTCATCGCCACGACAATCGGAACACCAGCCGCTTTCGCATGACTGATACATTCCACCGTCTGCGGCATCACGCCGTCGTTGGCCGCGACCACCAGAACGATGATATCCGTGACGTTCGCACCGCGGGCACGCATTTCTCCGAAGGCAGCGTGACCCGGGGTATCCACGAAAGTCAGTTTCTGGCCGTTGTGTTCCACCTGATAGGCCGCGATATGCTGGGTAATTCCCCCTGCTTCGCCGGCAACCACATTGGACGAACGAATCCGGTCGACCAGCGTGGTCTTACCGTGGTCGACGTGTCCCAGTACGGTGATGATCGGAGGCCGAACAACAGTTTCCACGTCCCCTGACGACTCCTTGCTGCTGAGACGATCTGCCAAAGTATCCTCAACATCCGCCTCATGCTGAATCTGCAAATCCACGCCCAGTTCCATCGCAATTTCAACGGCAGTGTCTTCATCGAGCTGATCGTTGATCGTGACCATCTGGCCTTGTGCAAAGAGCACCGTCAGAATGTCACGAGCCGGGCGTCCCAACGTTTCAGACATGCTGCGAACGGTGATAGGGGGGGAAATGAGAGCCGACGACTTGCGTTCCACATGGGAGGCGCCGCGGCGTGCTGCACGCTTCACCGTTTTATGGATCACGTTCTCTTCGTCATCCGACGACTTCGATTTCTGCCGACGGCGACGACGGGCTTCACGGGCTTCTTCAAGCCCCATTGCCCGACCGGATTTTCCTTTGACTGGTGCCTTCTCTTCATCCTCAACCGTCGGACGCCGTGTTGCGTCGTCCCGGTTTTTCTTGAGAATGTCAGCCAGCTTGTTCTTTTTCAGCACGTCGCCGGTCAATGCCAGATCCGGCTTATGTACTGGTTCGTCGACCTTTTTGATCACTGCCGGCTTAAAGTTCGGAGTCGCCAGATTCGGCAACGCCGGGCCGCGTTTCTTCTCCCGTCGAGGTGGAATCGGAGCGCGCGGTTGTTCCGCACCCGCTCCTGCACCTGCTCTGGCTGAAGCGGCAGGACGATCTTCCGACACCCGGATGGAACCATGCGGCTTCATCTCTCGAATCGCCGAACTGCCACCAGCCGGATTAATGTAATCAGAACGGCTCAATGGAGCCGGACGGGCAATTGTTGTCATTGGCGGAGGGGAAGAAGGTGTCGAAGAAGATGGTGGGGGAGAAGGAGCGGCTGGGGAGGAAGAAGGAGCGGCAGCGGCGACTGTCCCCTGATCTTCAGATTCGGGAGCCGGCGCTGGCTCTGGTTTTGTTTCAGGTTCTGCAACAACGGGAACCTCAGCAACCGGTGTCGCCACAGGCTCAGGAACGACTGGTTCCGCCGGAGCGACAGCTTCCTCGTGAGGAATTTCCGGTTCGGAAACAGGCAATTGGCCCAATTCCACTTCCGATTCCTGTTCCGCATCATCGGGAGAAAGCGCCGTCTCCTTTCGCGGAGCCCGACGGGTTCGCAACTGGGACGAGAGCGGCCCAATTTCACGCATTTCCCGTGATGAAGGTTCCCGGCGAAGTTCTTCGCGCACCTGTGGTGGAGCCGTTTCCACTGCAGCGGCGGAGCGGCCACCCGAAGAATTCAGATTCTGCAGGTAATCCATCAGCACGTCCCGTTCGTCAGGCGTAATGCTGGCCAACGGGGAACTCTTCACATCCAGCCCTGCCTGATTGCATTGCTGAATGAGATCCTTGCTGTCTACACCCAATTCCTTCGCAAGTGCGAAGATACGGATCTTCAATCGTCACCCCTCTGAATTGCATCTCCGAAATCGGCCACGATCCGACCGGAGACCTTCATTTGTAGGACCGCTGTGAGCAGCCCGAATTCGGCTCATCACTTCAACCCGATGCCTGACTCAGATCATCTGATTGTGTGCATGCCTCATCTCACTGTGAGATGCCGAAAATTACCTCGACAGCGCTATCCCCAGAGCCAAACGCAACACAAAATCGATCGACGACTTCAAGTTCCATCCAGCAACATTGGAACCGACTTATCATCGGATCATCATTGCGCTGCAATTGTACAATACTTCTAACGGCCGCGAACAAAACCTCTCAGATCATGAGACCCCCTGATTCCGCGAGCGGATTCGAGGAAGTTTTGTCGGGGCTTCATCTCTCAACACCATCCGATTTCCCGGATGGACTTCTTGCCGGCAACAACGGAAGCTTTCACCTGACTGACCGATTCACCAACAAGACTCTGCATGAAATTCCCCATGCGGACCACGTCGGCAACTCATCAGGACAGAGTGATCACTCCACTACGCCTGCTGGCTTGAAGATTCATCACTGACCTCTTCAGCGCTCTCCTCGATGGCAATTTCTTCCTCCTCGGAGATCACTTCAGAAACTTCTTCTGTCACTACATCGACAGACGAACTCTCCTGATCGTCCACCGTCTGCTCAGAATCCGCCTGTTCCGTCGCAATCTGTTCCGAAACCGCTTCTCCAGATTCGGAGGTTCCAAGTCGGTTTCCGGTCATGGCATCCAGTTCGGCAGCTTCTTTTTCAACCCGTTTGGCTTCCCGCTCAATCGCTTTACGGCGGTCAGTTTCCTGCTCTTCCCGCTCAGCTTCCTGATCGGCGTAAGTCACAATGGCGTCAATGTCATCATCCCCCAGACCGCTCAGTTCACGGAGGTGATCCGGCTCGATGACCGACAAATCTTCAAAGCTGAAGAACCCTTGTGAAACAAGCGCCTCGGCAAGTTCATCCGTCACCTGTGGAATCTGAATGAAGGCGGCAACCGAACGTTCCAGTTGCTCATCCAGTTCATCCTGAGTCATCACTTCGATGTCCCACCCTACCAGCTTCGACGCCAGCCGGACATTCTGACCCTTCTTACCGATGGCCAGCGACAACTGGTCATCACGGACCAGAACAATCACTCGCCCCAGCATCTGGCACAGAATGACATCTTCTACTTCCGCAGGCTGCATCGCGTTCGGAATCAGTACCTGCAATGAATCATTCCAGCGAACGATATCAATCCGCTCGCCATCCAGTTCGTCGACAATCGTCTTAATTCGTGAGCCACGGACACCAACACAGGCTCCCACACTGTCAATATTATTGTCATAGCAGGAAACAGCCACTTTAGAGCGGTAACCTGCCTCCCGGGCCAGCGAGCGAACTTCAATCACTCGTTCCGAGACTTCCGGAATCTCAACTTCAAAAAGTCGTCGTACCAGTTCCGGATGCGTTCGGGACAACACAACTTTGATTCGACTTCCCGCTTTACGGACTTCCAGTACAACTGCCCGAACGCGGTCTCCAACGCGATGAGATTCCCCTGGAATCTGTTCGCTTTTAGGAAGAATTGCTTCAACTTTTCCGAGATTGACCGAAGCCACCCCATGATCGACCCGTACGACGACACCATTCACCAGATGCGTTCGCAACTCGCTGAATTCGTCAAACAGAGCATCACGCTCGGCTTCACGAATTTTCTGAATCATCACCTGCTTGGCGGTCTGAGCGGCGATCCGCCCGAGCAAGTCTCCCAGTTCATCCGGAGGAAGTTCACGGCCATCAAGTGTGGCACTGACATCGCCGGAAGCCCTGGCAATCTGAATGACAATCTCGCGATCTTCTCCATAATGTTTTCGCGCAGCGGACAAAATCGCGGCTTCAATGCCGCTGAAGACGATTTCTTTATCGATGCTCTTATCGCGATGGATGGCGTCGACGATACGCAAGACCTCATTGCCATTCATGATCGTTCTGCCATCAGATAACTAGGAACCTCTCACAGAACCCGGCTCAGTCTCTCTCGCGAAACCTGCAAGTTCCCGACGGACGACGGGAGTTCTGCTCGTGGCACTCAAATACAGATGAAAAAAAAGAGCGGGTACAAAGTCCCACTCATCGTCCAAACACGTCAGAGAAAAGGGCCACTCCCACCCGTAGACAACCGAACATAAACTGTTCGAGTGTCTGCGGTTGCAGAGCACCGGCCGCTGATAAACGCCAATGCTTACATGAGAAGCCTTTTTCTCTTTCCGGTCGAAACCGGAGGGGGGTTAATCTCGTGATGTCCCCGTCCTGCTTCTGTTTCTTCAGGAAATCCCTGAAAAATCAACGGTAAAAGCAGAGGAGAACACCAATGATCCGACGATGGCTCACAACGGAGCGATTCGGAAACAATATGCGCCCGCAACAGGAATGTCAAGAAACGGGAGCCATTCCCTTGATTTTTCTGAACCTTTAACAGGGTTTTTACCGAAATGGGGCCGCGCCGAAGTTCCCATCACCGTTCACAGCGCCATCAATCCGATACAACCCATCAAGTCATGTCTTCCTGACAACTCCGTGACAATCTCCTTTTTCGAAATCGGTTCACATTCCCGACTCAGCCCCCATCGTGATAAGCTCTGCCCGATCAGATCACCAAGGCCTTTCCAACTCCGTCCGTGACCAGAAACCAGGACAGCAACCAGCGGGTCGCCCAAACCGACAACCCTTCATGAACGTTGCTCATTCTCCGGAATCTCCGCCTCCTCTTTCACATCGACAGATTCTTGTCGTTTACAGCGGCCTCGTCCTGGCGATCATGCTTGCGGCGCTGGACTCCACCATTGTCACAACGGCCCTGCCGACCATTGTGGGTGAACTCGGGGGACTGACACAACTTTCCTGGGTTGTCACCGCATATCTGGTCGGCCAGACAACGGTGATTCCACTTTACGGGAAATTAGGCGATCTCTACGGACGCAAAGGGATTCTTCAAGGAGCGATTCTTCTCTTTCTGGCCGGTTCCATACTCTGTGGACTGAGCCAGACAATGCCGCAACTCATCTTCTTCCGCTGGATTCAGGGACTCGGCGGAGGTGGCCTGATGGTGACCGCCCAAGCAGTCGTTGGCGATATTGTCTCTCCCCGACAACGTGGACGCTATCAGGGAATCTTTGGTGCCGTGTTCGGGCTGGCGAGCGTTGCCGGTCCTCTTCTGGGGGGATATCTGACTTCTCACTGGACATGGCGATGGATCTTTTACATCAACCTGCCGGTCGGAATCCTCGCCCTTCTTGTGATCGCCAGGACATTACCTCCCCGTCGTCCGACCATTCGCCGGGAGATTGACTACTCGGGAATTGTCCTGATCGCCATTCTTCTCACGTCAATGATCCTGCTGGCCGACCTGGGAGGAACGGAATACTCGTGGACCTCCCCCATCATCCTGGGATTAGGCGTAACAACCCTGCTTGCACTGATCATGTTCATTCTGGTGGAAGCCCGCGCTGTGGAACCCGTGCTCCCGTTGCGACTCTTTTTAAATCGATCCTTCACCGTCTCGGTTTGCCTGAGCTGGATTGTCGGCTTCTCCCTGTGGGGAGCCGTCACGTACCTCCCCCTGTTCCTTCAAGTGGTTAAAGGGGCCTCCCCCACGGAGTCCGGAATGCAACTCCTCCCACTCATGGGAGGAGTGCTGGTCATGTCCATCATTTCCGGGCAAACCATCAGTCGAACAGGCCGTTACAAGACTTTTCCCATCGTCGGCATGTTCATCATCTCGATGGGCCTGTTTCTGCTGTCGAGACTCGACGCCCTCATTTCTCAGGCCACACTTTCACTCTATTTTCTCATGCTGGGAATTGGACTGGGGATGATCATGCAGGTGCTGGTGGTGGCGATTCAAAATTCCGTGGAATACGGAACAATGGGAATCGCCACGTCCGGTGCCCTGCTCTTTCGACTCATGGGAGGCTCACTCGGAACCGCAGTTCTGGGAACCTTGTTCACCGTTTGCCTGCATCAAAATCTGATCGAGGTGATTCCGCCAGAAACGATCGCGGAAACTCACCTGTCCGCCCTCTCTCCCCAGTCGATTCTGCAGCTTCCACTGGAAACGCGCGCCCTGTTTCGAGACGCCTTTTCCTCATCATTCCAATCCATCTTCAGATTGGCGGGATGTGTGGCCCTGTTCGGATTCCTGCTGACCTGGTTCCTGCCGGAAATCCCGCTCAAGCACACCATTGGTGACGAAACAACTGGGGAAGAAAATTCAAAATTCGAAGACAGAAAATTCGAAACAAATTCGAAAGAGTGAAATTCAAAAATGGGCATGGACGAAACGAAGACAACATCCGTTTTCGAATTTTTGATTTTGAATTTGTTTCGAATTTCAACCTTTTGAATTTCAAATTTCCTCTCACTTGGGAAACTCAAACAGCGACTGCGTCCTCAAAATCACCAGATCGTCCGGAAATGTATGGAACGTGTTCACGACGATCATCCGTTCGTTCCCTTCCACCTGGGCCAGGCTGAGCGGTCCCGGCAGCAAGCGATGGGTCGCGGGGAACTGAAAGGAAACAAACGCCTTGGCCGCTTCCATTTCCAGTTCCATCTGCACCCGGGTAAAGACACCGAAATCAACCGTATCGATCT
>DATMFC010000153.1:0-1640 GCA_035556335.1 Planctomicrobium sp.
AGTGGATGGGTCAGATAGGGCATTCCCGCATGGAGCATGACGACCAGTACGCCTCCGGCCGCGCGGATCCATTCCACTCCCGCATTTCGCCGGAGAGAATTTTGCGTAGGGGGCAGTAAATCCATTCGTCGGGAATTCAACGCTGCATCCGTGCAGGAAGATCGATTTCGAAGGGAAAGAGCAGTGAGTCGTGGACAAATGGGTCGGGAATTGCATGATTTCCCGGCCTTTTCTTCCCTCTTCCTCCTCCAGAAATCCATTGGGAACGGTCAGAAATTCTGACTGAAATCTGCTTTTGAGGAAAGATCGGTTCTCCGAGGAGGGAGAACCGGTACACCGGGGTTTTTGAGCACGCTGGTGAATTGCTACACTCCTCAATTGATTCATCATCCTTTCTCAGAGTCGTTTGCTCGACCGTCCCGCAGTTGACTGAGGAAATCTCCCCCTGAGAACCTCAGAATCGTCTGTGAGACTCTGAACATTCAAAATGAAAATGGTCTCAAATGAACGTTTTCCACAAGAACCATGCTGCCTGGACCACTCTGTTTTTGATGGGAGCCCTGTTCCTGCTGACTGGAAACAGTCTGGCTCTGGCACAACCTGCGAAAAAAACTCCAGACACAAAAAAAGCGGACGGCAAGAAACCGGACGCGAAAAAACCAGAGGTCCGGCTGAATGAAACAAAGAATGCGGAGTCATTAAAAAAGCCTGGCGTTTTTATGCTTCTGAACGATCAGCCGATGACTGCCGCGGACGTGCAATTGGATTTTTTCCTCAATCAACTCCCGGAAAACGCGACCGTTGCCGATCGAAAGCAGCTTCTGAATCGAGTCATCGACCGGGAACTGATTAAACGCTATCTGAAAAATCTCAACATTCAGGTCGATGAAGACATTCTGGAACAGGAGTTCAATTCCCTGATCAAACTCACTGCAAAACAGGGAGAATCGACTGATGCCGTACTGGAAAAGATGAAGCTCACCCGGGAAGGTTTAAGGGAAATCCTCTGGGTGGATGCGGCGTGGAAAATCGCGTCTGAATCGCTGATCTCCCAGAATCATCTGATGGTCGAATGGGAATTACGACAGCATGAATATGACGGCACCCGCCTGAGAGGATCGCAGATTGTTTTTCACGTTTCTCCGGGGGCTCCGACAAAAACCTGGGAAGACGCGGTCTTTCGGATGTGGAAACTTCGGGAAGAGATCTCCGAACAGAAAATCACCTTTGCTGATGCAGCGCGTCGTGACTCACAAAGTCCTTCCGGACGAAACGGGGGAGACCTGGGAGAATTCGAGTATCGTGGACGTCTTGATGAAGCCCTGACCCGAGTGGCGTTTCGACTGGAACCGACCGAACTGAGTGAACCGATTCGAACTCGGTATGGAGTCCATCTCCTGCAGGTGACGGACCGCATTCCCGGTCAACTCAGTCTGGAAGATGCCCGTCCGGAGATGATTGCACGTCTTTCCAAACGCTTGTGGGAAGAAACCGTTCTAAAGGAACGGGAAATCACTCAGATCGAATTCAGCAAGAAGTGAGTGACTGGTTTCAAGTCTGTTCCTAATGGATGAAAGGGTCAGAGGTCAGGATTCAGAGGTCAGCAAATGCCAGACAATCATGCTGTTTCCTATCCACTA
>DATMFC010000154.1:0-4975 GCA_035556335.1 Planctomicrobium sp.
GCTCGCTGAACGCCGCAGTGGCCGCCGGGATTCTCTGTTATGAAATGAAACGGCAGCAAACGTGAACCGTTGATCTTGCACCAGCAAAGAAGCCCTTCATCACCGACATGAATCGGACAATGAAGGGCTTGTGGGTTTCAAACATCACCGTTCAGAACATCTCTATTCGCGAACGGAGTCAAACAGCGCTGTTGAAAGGTAACGTTCTCCGGCATCCGGCAGGATGACGACGATCGTTTTTCCGGCACTGCTGGGGCGCGCGGCAATCTTCAGGGCAGCGACCATGGCGGCCCCGCAACTGATCCCGCAGGAGATGCCTTCTTCTTTGGCAATCCGTGGAGCCATGGCAAAAGCTTCTTCATCGGTCACCTGAATCACTTCGTCGATGATGCTGGTGTCCAGAGTCTCGGGAATAAAGCCCGCTCCAATTCCCTGAATCTTGTGTTTCCCCGGGGCTCCTCCGGACAGAACCGGGCTGCCGGTCGGTTCGACGGCGATTGAATGGAGTGGTTTGTTTTTGTCTTTCTCAAAGTACCAGGAGATTCCGGTGATCGTTCCCCCGGTGCCGACACCAGAGACCAGGATATCGACGTTCCCGTCGGTGTCATTCCAGATTTCGGGGCCGCTTGTTAATCGGTGAATTTCAGGATTCGCCGGATTCTTGAACTGCTGTGGCATGAAGTAATTGGATTCCGCAGACAATTCTTCAGCTTTGCGGATGGCTCCCTTCATTCCGTCGGCCCCGGGAGTGAGAACCAGTTTCGCTCCGAACGACTTCAGCATCATTCGCCGTTCCACCGACATGGTATCCGGCATGGTCAGGGTCAATGGATACCCCTTCGCGGCACAGACGAAAGCCAGGGCGATTCCGGTATTTCCGCTGGTGGGCTCGACGACGGACATGCCCGGTTTCAAGACCCCCCGTTTCTCGGCATCAGCAATCATGTTTGCGCCGATACGGCACTTCACAGAGAATGCCGGGTTGCGACCTTCCACCTTGGCCAGAACTGTGGCATTCAATCCTTTGGTGAGATGATTGATTTTGACGAGCGGGGTTCTGCCAATTGTCTCCGCATTGTCTTGAAATACCGCCATATCGAGTGCTCCCTGCAGTGAGTGTGGTTGAAGATCGTTTTTCGTGCCGTGAACAAAGCCTTTAAAACTCGCCGATTCCTTCGAATCCCCGACACGGCGGAGCAGTCTGCCCTGAAATAACGACGCGACTGGTCGATTATTGTCGAAGATGGGGGAGATGAGCAAGCTTTTTTGGTTATTCCTGTTCTACTTGTCATCTTGGCCCCTTTGGCGTTTCCCGGCGAGATCAGTTCAGCCGGTTAGTGGGAGTTTGTCGATTATTCCTTTAAGTCCGTGACATCGCAGGGGGGCTTTGGCACTTCTTGCCGAAGGCTGTGGTGAGTCCGGACAGGGGGGAACCATGCAGTGTTTTATCCTGCGCGGACAGACCTGGTCTGTCCCGATAGTGGTCGCGTGCGCCTGGTTGGGACTGCCGGCAATTGTCCTGGCTCAACCAGACAATCTGGATCAATCCGTCATTCCGTTCACCGAGATCGCTTCCAAGGACTCAGGGATCGGGGCGAAAATCCAAAAACCGGGTGATTCCAGTCGTCGTCAGCGTCTGGCTGCGGCGAAAGAACTTCCGGTGACTGGTGTGAGCGCGGCCGCTCAAGGCCAGATTCAGGATGTTCTGAATAACATCAGCTTGTTCCGGCGGTTACCGACAGTTTCGATGGTTACCGATCAGCGACCTTACGAGTATTTCCTTCAACACCCGGATGTTGCGGTCAGCCTCTGGCGGGCGATGGAGATTTCTCAGGTCCAGCTTTCTCAGGCGGGGCCGACATCCTACCGGACCGATACGCGTGACGGCACTGTCGGAACAGTGGAGTTACTGTATCGAAATCAGGAAAGCGTCCTGATTCTCTGTCAGGGACAACTTCACGCACCGGGGATGCCCCGTCCGATTCAGGCCAAAGCCCTGATTCACCTTCAATACCGCGTAACAGGCCCCACCGAAGTGGTTCATTACTGTGATATGTTTGTCAGTTTTCCTTCGGCCGCGGTCGAGGCGATTGCGAAACTGGTTTCTCCAATGAGTTTCCGTGTTGCGGACAAGAATTTCGAAGAGATCAGTCTGTTCGTCTCCCTGATGAGTAATGCGATGATGAAGCAACCAGGGTGGGTGGAACAGATTGCATTGCAGATGGAAGGGGTTGCAGCCGAACGGGGGAACGAACTGCGGTCCATCACAGCCTCGGTGTATGTCGATTCAGAACGCCGTCGACTGCAATCACAAGGGAGACCGGTTTCGCTTGAAGCCATGAGGCCGCCGGTCGCCGACAATCCGGGAGTCGTTCCCGCGAGTCGAGTGGTTCGATAAACCGATCCCCACCAGTTCTTCAAATCGAAAGGCTGCCTTTAAGACGGGCAGCCTTTTTTCTGTATCACAGGCCTTCGGATGCGTCTCGACATCTTCATGACGGCATTGTTCGAATTTCTGATTTCGAGTTTGTTTTGAATTTTCACCTTTTGAATTTCGAATTTTGCCGGCCCAGCGGAACGGTTTCCTCTCTTCAGGACAAACCTGGAGCGCCTGAATTTCCTGCCGTGAAACGCCGGGAATTCAGTTGAGGTGGATTTTGTTCTTCCTTGTTCCCCGTTTCATTTCCAGTCACAATGACATTCTGGAAAAGAAGAAGGCGTCTGATTGTCCGGGAGGTTTGCTGTGCCGTTATTGGGGTCTCATTTATCTGTCTCAGGTGGCTACTACAAGGCTGCAGACGCAGCCGGTGGATACGGCATGAACACCGTGCAGATCTTCACGAAGAACAACAATCAGTGGAAAGCCAAGCCGCTTGCCGACAAGGATATTCAGACCTTCAAGTCGGCGGTTCAGGAGAACAACTTACATGTTCCCTGTGCGCATGACAGCTATCTCATCAATCTGGCCAGCCCGAATGATGAACTCTGGCAGAAATCGATCGACGCTTTCGCCATCGAACTGGAACGGGCCGAAGCACTGGGACTGGCCGGTGTTGTGATGCATCCGGGCAGTTATGTGGATTCCAGCGAAGAAGCGGGACTTGCCCGAATTGTCGCGGGACTGAACGAAGTGCATCAACGGACGGCTGGCGTCAACGTGCTGACCTGGCTGGAAGCGACCGCCGGTCAGGGAACGAATCTCGGACACCGATTCGAGCATCTCGGATACATCATTGCAAACGCGAAAACACCGGAACGATTTGGAGTCTGCATCGATTCCTGTCACATCTTTGCTGCCGGATATGGACTGCAGACGGAGTCCGAGTACAAAGAAACGATGCAGCAGTTAGACGAACACGTCGGCCTTGATCGGGTGAAAGCCTGGCATCTGAACGACAGTAAGAAAGGCCAGGGAAGCCGTGTCGACCGGCATGAGCATATTGGGGAAGGCTGTATCGGAACGGAAGCATTCCGCTTCATTCTGAATGATCCCCATTTTCAGGATCTTCCGATGATTCTGGAAACGAAGAAAGAAATCCGGGACGGTCAGGACATGGATACAGTGAACCTGCAGGTTCTGAAATCGCTGATCAAAAAGAGATAGTCCCCGAGAAAAATCCACGTCGATCTCGCCTCTACATTCAATGGAATCTCCTCTACACTTTGTGAGACTCTTTCCACTGTCACCCAGAGATCCCAATTCTCATGACGGATTCAGCACCATCGATCCCCGCTTCCGGAACTATGACCGAACCGGAGAATGAAGCTCCTCCCCGCCTGTTTTCTTTTTTCGGCTGTGGTGTGCTGATGGGGACGTGTAACGTCATCCCCGGAGGTGACAGCGGCACCATCGCCTTGATTGCCGGAATCTACCAGCGGATTGTCACGGCAATCAGCAACATCGACGGCACTCTGCTGAAGATGGTTCTGAAAGGGGAGTGGAAGCTCGCGTTTCAACGGGTCGATTTCTGGTTCATGCTCCCGCTTGTCGCCGGTGTGGGCGTTGGCATCGCCGGAATGGGAACGGTGATGCATTATCTTGTGGAGCATCATTTCAACATCATGCTCCCCATCTTTTTCGGCCTGATTGCGGCCTCCTGCTGGATGGTGGCCAAACTGGTCGAACGCTGGGGAATTGTTGAAATTTTCTGCATCATTGCCGGAGCCGTGCTGGCCCTGGAACTGGTGCTGCAACCGGCATTAAGCCACCCTCCAGAAGGACTCTGGTATATTGTGCTGTGCGGCCTGATCGGAATTTGTGCCTTGATTCTTCCAGGGATCAGCGGGGCGTTTCTGCTGCTGTTCATGGGGAAATATTATGATCTGACCGGTGTCATCGATCGGGCGACCAAACTCAATCTCACCGGCGACGACCTGATGGTTCTGGTGGCCTTCTGTGCCGGGGCCGCTCTGGGGCTGGTCGGTTGCAGTAAATTCCTGAAATGGCTGATGGAGCATTACGGTTCCGCAACAATGGCCACTCTCTGTGGCTTCAAGATCGGATCGCTCTACAAAATCTGGCCGTTTCAAGTCGATACGACGCCGGAGATCGCCGAGTTCAAACACAAGGTCTTTCAGCCCATTCCGCTGTCGCAGATGCAGTTCGACGGGACTTTCTGGCTGGGAACAATCCTGGTCCTCGTGGCTGCTGGTGCCGTACTGGCTCTGGACCATCTCGCGTTAAGCAAAGCGGAAGAAGTGATCCATGACGACCCGTTCCCGGAACCGGAGTCTTCAAACCCGGGCAGTTAGTCTTGTCTTTGCGCACATTTTTTAACAGACAGTGGTTCTCGCAATTCTCATGGATGCTCTGATCGTTTTACCCCGAAGGGGGTGGAAATCGTGAGTGAGTCATCTCCTCCAGCCTGACTGGTCAAGATGACGTGAATGCGTGTCGAAGAAACCACGAATCGAGCGAATCACACGAATGAATGACTGTGAGATGCCGAACAAAAGATTCGTCAGATTCGGCCCA
>DATMFC010000155.1:0-4490 GCA_035556335.1 Planctomicrobium sp.
GCCGACGACCGTCGGTTGCGGCCAAAGTCATGTGTTCAGCATCCAACTCCACCAGCAGGCCTCCCAGGGCGTATCTGGTGCTTTCTGTGTCTGCCGCGAAGATCGTTCGTTGGATTGCCTGCTTGAAGGCCTTCCCGGAAACGATGTAATAATCCTGATCCTCAAACTTTGCCACATTCGGAAACTGAGCGGGATCCTCAACACTCAACCGGAACTCACTCTGCGAGGTTCGAATCCACAATGCTTCTTCTGTGATTTCAATTCGAATCACATCGTCCTGAACTTCCCGAAGGATGGCAGTGATTCGTTGAGTCGGAAGCAGGACTTCACCAGCGGAGTCGGTTTCGACCCCATCCAGTTCAAAACGCACCCCCACTTCTTCATCGGTTCCCAGCAAAGTGGCTTTGCCATCAGCCAGGGTCAGTTTCACATTGCGAAGAATCTCCTTGGGAGATCGTTGTGGAACAACGCCGCTCACAATGGAGAATGCAGATTGAAGTACGTTTCTGGGGACGGTCAGTTTCATGATGTTGTTGGTTCTTTGAACAACAAAGGAGGAAACCCCGGCAGGGATTCCTTTAAGAAATTGAAAAGTAGCACTACTCGTATCAGAGTGCAGGATTTGTTGTGAAAAGTTTTCTCACTTATACCACAAACTCCATCCGGGAAAAAGGTTGCGGTTTCAGAAAGAGAACCGTCTGATGTCGATATCTCGTTGATGGACTGGTGGAAATCCGCGCAGAAACGGTGGGGGAAACGTCGGTTTCCCACAACCTGATTGAAGAAGGTGAAAATCCACAGGCGTTACGATTGCGGAGTTCATCATGTTCTTCACAATATTTCGACGTGTCCCCTGTCTCAAAACGGCTCCACTGTTTTGTTCTGGCGGTTGTGTTCTGTTGTTGTTGCTGATCTCCCATTGGTGAAGTTGACGTGTCTGAATCTGCTTCGGTTGCTACCGACCGTTATCAACGCGCGATTGATTTTCTGTACGGACGTTTGAATTTCGAACGGACTCCGGATGCTGCTGCGTCGCTGCAGGATTTCAAGCTCGCCCGAATGGAAGAACTGCTCAATCATCTTGGGAATCCTCAACGCCAAGTTCCCACCGTTCATATCGCCGGATCAAAAGGAAAAGGATCTACGGCGACAATGATTGCGCGGATTGCGGAATCTGCGGGCTACCGTGTCGGGTTGTTTACCTCTCCTCATGTGGATCAGCTTGAAGAACGCTTCACAATCAACAGTGAAACGGCCACTCGCGATCAGGTAATTGAGATGGTCGATGTTCTCATCCCGATTGTGGAACGGATGAATGAACGTTACGCCGGGCAATCGGTGACTTTCTTCGAACTGGTCACGGCACTGGGTTGGTTGCACTTTCTTCGAAGTGAAGTCGATCTGGCAGTCATCGAAGTGGGACTCGGTGGACGCCTGGATTCCACCAATGTCTGCAATCCTCTGGTCACGGTCATTACGAGTATCAGTCGCGATCATACCCGACTGCTGGGGGATACGCTCAGAGAAATCGCCAGTGAAAAAGCGGGAATTATTAAACCGAACGTGCCGGTCATTTCGGGAGTGATTCTGGAAGAACCGGCTCAGGCCATTGCCGAGATTGCAGGTCGTCGTGCGGCGCCGCTGTATCGCCTGGGACAAGAGTTTCAGTGTCATCCTCATCATCTCGATTCAGAACATCCTGATCTCCCGACCTGTTATCAGGTCGACGTGAAGTCAGAATTCGGAACGCTGGAGAATCTGCAACTTTCCATGCCTGGAGAACATCAGACACGCAATGCGACATTGGCTGTTGTTGCATCGCAGTTGCTGGTTCAGCATGGATTCGAAATTGGAGAACAACAGATTCGCGACGGACTGCAATCCGCGAACTGTCCATTGAGAATCGAGATCATGGATCGTTCCCCGCTCGTCATCATTGACGCGGCTCACAACGCGGCTTCCATTGCGGCACTGTGCGACACGTTGAAATCGGTTTCGGTGACACGGCGCCACGTCATCTTTGCGACGTCTCGTGATAAAGAAGTGGATTCGCTTCTCAGCATTCTGAATGAATACTTCGATCAGTTCTGGCTGACCCGGTATTCCAATAATCCACGAACAGTCACGTTAGAGGAGCTTGAAGAGATCGCCTCCAAAGTGCTGACGAAGCCATGGAGTCTGGTGTCTGATCCTCGTTCCGCATTGCGATTGATAGCGGAAACAGCACAGCCGGATGAACTGGTCTGTGTGACCGGGTCGTTCTTTCTTGCGGCGGAAGCAAAGCATTTGCTTGAGAATGGACTCAAGGCAGTTCTGGAGTGCAAGGATTGAGGCATCCTCTTGTTCCCAAGCTGGACAGGATTTTGCGAGATTTTCCTTAAAGCCTTGCGCGAAAAGGAGTTGGTGCCCACAATAGTCCCTGTTGCTACCACACAGACAGGAGACGGAAGATGGAACACCAACTCTGGAAAGAAATTGTCCTGCTTTTGAAGCAGATCCACAAGCGACCGCGTCGCGCCAGGGAACGGTTTGGGTGTGAGGAAATCGTGCTGGTCTGGTTCTGGGGGGTGATTCACGACCGCCCCGTCTCCTGGGCCATTCAAAAACGCAACTGGCCCTGTCATGAGCGGCGACGCAAGCTCCCCTCTTCCACCACCATGTCTCGCCGACTCCGTTCACCACAGGTGCAACGGCTGATTGAGCTCATTGAAGAACGCACGCTTCGCTCCTGTGACCAGCAGTCGCTCTACTGGATGATTGATGGGAAACCGCTGCTGATCGGGAACTGTTCCAAGGATCGACAGGCGGGCTATGGCCGAGCAGGACGGGGGAAGGGGAAGGGCTATAAACTGCATGTGATTTGCGGCATGGACCGCTCAATTCCCGCCTGGCGCATTGCTCCCATGAACAAGGATGAGAAGGTCATGGCGCGGCGGCTCGTGAAAGCGGCCCGCATTCAGGGCGATCTTGTCGGCGATGGCAACTACGATTCCAATCCGCTTCACGAAGTCTGTGCCCAGAAGAAAGCATTGCAACTGGTTGCCCCTCCACGCGGAGGGACAGGAAGGGGACACCGCCGGAAAGCGCAGACGCCCGGACGCACGCGGGTGATCACCCTGCTGGAGAATCCGCAGTCTCACTTTGGCCGCGCCCTGCTGCGTGACCGCGACGAAATCGAGCGTCAATTCGGCAACCTCTCGAACTGGGGCGGAGGTCTGACGCACTTGCCCCCCTGGGTCAGAACCCATCGCCGTGTCCATCGCTGGGTGCAGGCCAAACTGATCCTCAATGCACTCAAACGCTCCTGGAAAATTTGAACTTACGCCAATTCGTGCAAAATCCTGTCCGGCTTGGGAACGTACTCACCCCGAAGCTCTGCTTCGCGATTTGTATCAAGTGCAATCTTACCCACAGGTTCTGCCTCATTTGGAGAGGAAAACCAAGTCAGGTAAGCCGCCGGGTGGCCAAGCAGAGCTTGGCGTCGAGTGTGTTCCCAAGCTGGACAGCTTTTTGCACGTTAAATCACAATGCCTTGAAGGAGAAGTGGTTGCAACACGTAATGGTGTCTACTCCGCATCAACGGAAATTCAAGACTTACGACGATTGACGAAAAAAGCTGTGGAGCTTGGGAACAAGGGGATCAGGTTCGCGACTTGACCGGTTCGTCGGTGTGCATGGCAATCCACGCAAAAAGAGGGCAGAAGAGGAGTCCGAGCCCCGCTCCGATGGCTCCTTTCACAATCAGAAAGGTTGACAACGGCATTTCCTGAAGTTCCAGAGAACGGATAAAGGCCACCAGAATTGGAGCGAGAGCCATACGTCCAATCACCCCGAAAAAGATGGCCTTGGGAAAGGCACTCGCTGCAGCGTATTCCCCGAGCGCCCTCAACCAGCGAAACTGGGGGAGCGGAGGGAAACGTCCCCTTTGGATTTCAAATCCTGTGAGATGCGAGACAATCAGACAGGCAAGAAATGGAAGGAAGAAACAGGTCGCCTCGGTGTCCGCAATCAGGCTCATGCTTCCCTCGATCGGCACGACAGGGACATCACGAAAACTGGACCATGCCACCAGATAGTTAATGAGAAAGTTCGCCCCAATGGCCATAATTCCCTGATCAACAATCAAATAGCGTCGTGCGGCAGGAGTGAGCGAAGTGTCGAGACGTTGCAGTTCGTTCGTCATGAATGTTCTGAAAACCTGAGATGGAAAGCGTCTGGAGGGAGGGGCAAAACGGACGGAAGAGGTCAGACTTCAGAAAGCGATTCAACGGTTTCCGGAGTCCGGACCAGCAGCAGGGAACAGTGTTGCTGGTTCAGTGCGGTCATGAAGTTGGGAAGCGTATCCGCGTTGATTGGTCCGTCAGGCCAGCTGACAACGACCAGTGAAGATTCGAATTCCCCAACCGCCTGATTCAGTACATCGTCAACAGTTCCGTTCTGGATGAAAAGACGGGTTCCCTGATCGAGTGTCCGGAAGTCGGTTCCGAACA
>DATMFC010000156.1:0-13474 GCA_035556335.1 Planctomicrobium sp.
AGACGGTGTGACCGTCGCCCGTGAAGTCGAACTGTCTGACAAGTTCGAAGACATGGGAGCCCGCATGGTTCGTGAAGTTGCCAGCAAGACAAGCGATGTCGCCGGCGACGGAACCACCACTGCCACCATCATGGCCGAAGCGATCTACAACGAAGGCCTCAAGGCTGTTGTCGCCGGTGTCAGCCCGCTGGAAATGAAGCGAGGCATGGACAAGGCTGTTGCCGATATCACCGAAAAGCTGAAAGCCATGGCGATTCCCTGCCGTGACAAGAAAGCCATCGCTCAGGTCGGAACCGTGGCTTCCAATGGTGACGAAACCATCGGCAAGATCCTCGCTGACGCGATGGAAGCTGTCGGTAAAGATGGTGTCATTACCGTCGAAGAAGGCAAAAGCCTGCAGACAGACTTCGAAGTCGTCGAAGGGATGCAGTTCGATCGGGGTTACCTGTCCCCGTACTTCGTGACCGATTCCCAGAGCATGGAAGTCCTGCTCGAAGACGCTTACGTCCTGATTCACGAAAAGAAAATCAGCAGCATCAAAGACCTCGTTCCAGTTCTGGAAAAGGTTGTCAACTCCGGCAAGCCACTGCTGATCATCGCGGAAGACGTCGAAGGGGAAGCCCTCGCGACTCTCGTGATCAACAAGCTGCGTGGAACATTCAAAATCGCCGCTGTGAAAGCTCCTGGATACGGTGATCGTCGTAAAGCGATCCTTCAGGACATCGCCATCATGACCGGCGGACAGGCGATCTTCGATGACCTTGGGATCAAGCTGGAAAATCTGCAACTCTCTGACCTCGGTCGCGTGAAGAAAGTTGTTGTTGACAAAGACAACACCACTCTGATCGAAGGGGCCGGAAAAACGGCTGACATCAAGTCCCGTATCGAGCAGATCAAGCGGGAAGCCGCCAACAGCACCAGCGACTACGATCGCGAAAAACTGGAAGAGCGGATTGCCAAGCTCTCCGGTGGTGTGGCTCAGATCAACGTCGGAGCCGCCACCGAATCCGAAATGAAAGAGAAGAAAGCTCGCGTCGAAGATGCTCTGCATGCGACCCGCGCTGCCGTTGAAGAAGGAATTCTTCCCGGTGGAGGCGTTGCTCTGCTCCGTGCTTCCACTTCCGTTGAGCCAGGCAAACTGACTCACGATGAAGAAGTGGGCTACAACATCATTCGTCGCGCCAGCCGTGCACCATTGACCCAGATCGCCAACAACGCTGGTGTCGACGGTTCCGTCATCGCCGAGAAAGTCTCGGAAAAGAAGGGGAACGAAGGCTACAACGCAGCGACCGACACCTACGAAGACATGGTCAAAGCCGGTGTCATCGATCCGGTGAAGGTCACCCGAACCGCTCTGCAGAACAGCAGCAGCGTTGCAACTCTTCTGCTGACCAGCGATGCCTTGATCGCTGAAAAGCCGAAAGACGACAAGAAGGGTGGCAGCGACCACAGCCACGACGGCGACATGTACTAAGACGCAATCCGCACGCCGGACCACTGTCCGGCCTTCGGAGAATCTGATCGGACGTTAAGGCGTCCTGTTCAAATTGAATCGGCCCCGAGTGGAAACATTCGGGGCCGATTTTTTATAGAGTACGTTTGTTAGCCATAGAAATTTGTTACCAATAGAAGCAGGGGTTGAAGACCACATCGGTTCTTTGATGAATGGAAATAGGACGATGCCCACAACCGGAAGTACCAGATTACTGTTAATGCGGCATGCAAAATCAGACTGGAGCCATGAGGGACTGACCGATCATGATCGGCCTTTGAATGATCGCGGTCGACGGGATGCACCGCGCATGGCACAACTGCTTCAGGAACAGAATCTGATTCCGGATCTGGTTGTCTCTTCGTCCGCGGAACGTGCCCGCGAGACGGCTCAACTGGTTACCGGCGAACTGAACGGTTCCACTCCGGTGATTGAACGAGGGCTCTATCTGGCCTCAGCGGAGACATGGCTTTCGCATCTGAAAGCATATGATTTCCAGACGCTGACACTCTGCATCGGCCACAACCCTGGACTTGAAGAACTGATCGCGCGATTGACCGGAACGTGTACAACGATGACCACCGCTGCGATTGCTCTTCTCCAGCGTCAGGACAATACCGATCTCAATGAAGAGGGGAGAAAGTCCTCTTGGAAGCTGGTTCAGATCTGGCGGCCGAAAGAACTCTGACCGAGTGAACCTCATCGCGATCTTCGGTCATTGGCACACATCTTGCGTAATACTCCTCCGGCCAGATATTAGAGCAACTTGCGAAATAACTTCCCCGTTCACGCCACGCGGAAGTCAGCGTTTTTCCTGTTCGGAAACCGCGCTGCGCGGGCACTTGGTAGAGCAAACTGCTCTAGACCAGTTCGGTCGGTTATCTGGTGATGCCGCTCGCGTTTTACCAGTAAAAACACTGGAATCCGCGTGCAGGTCTCGTTTTGTATTCACTTACGGAGGAACTAGAAATGGGGTTATTTACCAGCACCAATCTGGAATCGTTCGAGGACCTGTTCCTTGTCGAAATCCAGGATCTGTATGACGCCGAGCATCAGTTGACTCAGGCCTTACCGAAAATGGCCGATGCTGCAGGCTCAGTGGAGTTGCGTTCGGCATTTCAGACCCATCTCGTCGAAACGAAAGGACATATCAACAGGCTGGAGCAGGTCTTTCGGGAATTCGGACAGGAGCCGAAGCGGAAAACATGTCTCGCCATGAAGGGATTAATTGCGGAAGGGGACGAGCTGATTAAGTCCCATGGCAAAGAAGATGTTCGGGATGCCGGGCTGATCATGGCGGCGCAGCGTGTGGAACATTATGAGATGGCAGGATATGGGGCAGCTCGAAGCCATGCTCAGAAATTGGGATTATCTCATTCCGCCCAGTTGCTTCAGGAAACCCTGGATGAAGAAGGAAACGCCGACAAGATTCTGACCCAGATCGCAGAAGAGTCTGTTAATCCAGCAGCCCAGCAGGCATAACCTGCGTCGAGTATTTTGGTGAATGGATGATCACGTTGTGCAGTATGTGGACGTGATCGAGCAGGCTGATTGATCAAGAAGATGAACTGGAAGAAGGAGGCCGGTTCCTCTTCTTCTGTTTTTAGAGCCGCGAACAAAACCTCTTTAAACAGTGAAAAATCCCTTTCCGCGAGCGGATCGTGGTCCGTTTTGTTAGCCCGAATTATTCGTAGGGTGCATGAAGCACGAAGAAGTCAGAGAAAAGGTGCATTCCGCAACTCCGCCTCAAAAACAGTGTGTTGTTTCCATCAGGACGAAGCTTCGTGCGCAATGCACCTCCAATTAAGGAGTTGCTACATGCACCCTACCGAAGGTATGAATCATCCAGGTTAGAGGTTTTTATAACCAGCCGCGCCGGACGACAGTCGTTCACTCCGGTGTCTCAACTTGCAGCGGCACCCGGTCTCAAGGAGATGCCATTGCCACAAAATTCCAATCGACAAATGGGAGTCTGGTCACTTCTGAAACAAACGTTCCGTGAGTGGAACGAAGACCATGTTCCCCGTCATGCTGCCGCTCTGGCTTTCTATACGGCACTCTCACTTGCCCCCCTGCTGGTCATTTCATTACGGGTAGCGGCGACGTTTTTTGGAAACGACACTGTTCGTCATGAGATCGAACAACAGGTCGAGGCGCTGGTCGGAGAGCAGGGGAGAATCGCCATTACAGAGATCCTCAAGCATGCCAATGAAAAAGGGGCCGGAATCTGGGCCACCATCATGAGCACCGCCACACTGCTTTTCGGAGCTTCTGGTGTCTTCGGGCAACTTCAGGACAGCTTAAACACAATCTGGAAAGTTCCTCAGCGACAGCAGCGCGGAATACTAGGATTTCTGCGGGAGCGCTTTCTCTCGATTCTGATGGTGATGGGAACCGCGTTTCTTCTACTGGTTTCCCTCTTCGTGAGTGCGGCGCTCTCGTTCCTGGGAGCCTATGCCATGCACTTGCCGGAAGCACTTTACCGTTTCGCTGAACTGATGAACGTCATCATCTCACTGATGGTGTTCATGGGACTGTTCGCGCTGATGTTCAAGTTTCTGCCTGAGACATTCGTCGCCTGGCGGGATGTCTGGCCCGGGGCTGCAATGACAGCGATTCTGTTCTCACTCGGAAAATACGCCATCGGATTGTATCTCGGTCAAAGTGCGATCGCGTCTTCTTACGGCGTTGCCGGGTCGCTGGTCGTGCTGCTCCTCTGGGTCTACTATTCAGCACTGATCATCTTCTGGGGAGCCGAGTTCACTCAGGTCTATGCGCGCCGGTATCGATAACGTGATCGATAGAGAGACATCACGCGATCACTCAGTCGTTCCAAGTTTTCCTCAATGGAGAGACCAGTGGGTAGTGGGTAGAAAATGCAGGATTTTTCTGGCCCCTGGCCCCTGAATCCTGACCCCTTGCTCTTCATGGCAAACAAACTTGGAAGTACTGTCACTCCCCATATTTACGGGGAACGATGATCACCGTTTGCTTGCGGCTTTCTTTTTCGTCTTACGTTTTGTCGAGGCGGAGACCGTTTTTGATTTCGACGCGGCTTTCACTGCCACTCTCTTTTTCTTGGGACGAGCGGTTGTCGAAGCCGGGGAACTCGCAGGTTTCACCGACTTCGCGGCTTTCGCTTTGCTTGTGGGCTTCGGTTTACCAGCGGAGACTTTGTCAGTCTTTTTCGCTGCCGCAGTGGGTTTTACTTTTGACTTCACTGTTGTCGTACGGGTTGCCTGAGTGGCTTTCGGTTTCGCTGATTCATTGTGTGCCTTCAGGCTTTTCGTGTTCTTAGGAATTGCTTTTTTTGAAGGAGCTGGGGAAAGAGAAGATTCTTCGAGATCAATTCCGAATAATTCTCCCAGTTCTTCGTTCTGCAGAACCTGAGCATTCCCGGATCCCAGAGCCGACTTCAAGTTCTCACTACCCACGGCGCTGCTTACCAGTTCCGCCTGATCGACCTGTCGCAACAGGAACAAGAGATCAGGGGACTTATCCAGCCGTGCACCGACCCCATAAAGCACTGCCGCGGAATGCTTGCACAAGTCGGCCCAATCTGGACAACTGCAGCGAATTTTGATCTCTTTCGGTTGAGGAAACAGCCCTTCTTTCGGACGGACCAGTCGTTCCATTACACCGTCCGAAAGCCGCCCCTGTAAGAGATCGAGCAATGAATGAATCGACTGGGAACAGTCCTGAACAATCTTCTTCCACCCCTTCTGGTCAAGTGGGGTCAGGTCGATCGTCACATTATAGATACTGCTTCCCTGGACAATCGCTTTGATTTTGCCTTTGTGGATCTGCAGATCAATGATCGAGCCATTCCTCGCATAGGTTCGTCCACGGGGAAGTCGATTTTCATAATCGCTGTATCGTTCAAGATTGTTGCACCAGGCTTTTCCCCAGAACGTCTTGGCGATGGCACGCCCCTCGATCTGAATCGGCTGGAGCTTGACTCCCTTCTTCTCCAGCTTTTGTGCGTAACGAAGTGCTTTCGCCCGTTTTTCTGCTGCCGAGACGTATGGCGGGTAATCCCAGTACATTGGTTTCATCCTTGATCTGAACGGGTTGTCTTTCGAGAGCAGGCAGAATGATAACAATGACAGCCAGAATTGTTTCTCTGCCTGCAGGGATGAGCATACTCAGAGATTTCACTCATCCACAATGAAAATCAGGTCAGATTTTTTTCAGCAATTGAATTTTCTTGAGCCCTTCTTTTTACTCCTCCGCCATCGCCCTTTCTATGTCGATCGAGACGAACCGCAGCAGTTCGTCATCGTTGAGTTCGGTGAGTAATGTCTCGCCGGATTGATCAAGCAGATTCTCGGACAAGGCTCGTTTGCTTTGAATCATTTGATCAATCCGCTCCTCCAGAGTTCCCCGACAAAGAAACTTATGCACAAGAACATTCCGCTTTTGTCCGATGCGGAACGCCCGGTCGGTTGCCTGATTCTCAACGGCCGGATTCCACCAGCGATCAAAATGGACAACGTGTGAGGCAGCCGTCAGATTGAGACCGCTTCCCCCCGCTTTCACGGAGATCACAAAGAACGGCGGACCTCCATCTGCTTGAAACTCACGGACAAGTTCCGTTCGACGTTTGACCGGTGTTTTCCCATGGAGCACGAGTCCTGGTCGCCCGAAAACGCTGGCAAGGTATTTTGCGAGCGGTTCACAAACCGACTGAAACTGGGTGAAAACGAGCATCTTCTCCTGACGCTCGAGAATCGGTTCGCAAATCTGAGTCAGCCGCCCGAATTTTCCGCTCTCTTTGGGAGCGTATGTGGAGTCACCCAGGTATTGTGAAGGATGATTGCAAATCTGCTTGAGTTGCATGAGTGTCGACAGCACCAGACCACGACGGGCGATCCCATCCGCGTCTTCCAGTCGTTTCTTCAAGTCCTTGACGGCCTTCTCATAGAGGGCAGCCTGCAGTTTTGAGAGTCCGCATTCCACACGCATTTCGGTCTTGTCAGGGAGATCCGGCACCACATTCGGATCCGTCTTCAATCGACGCAGGATGTACGGACGAACCAGTCGCCGCAGTGAACTGAAGCCGGATTTATCCTGTTGCTGATTCAATCGCTTCACATATTTTTTGAACTGTGCTGCGGAGCCGAGCAACCCCGGACAACAGAACTCGAACAGCGACCACAGGTCTCCGAGATGGTTCTCCACTGGCGTTCCCGTGAGCACCACGCGCCCGGTGGAAGAGAGTTTTTTTACCGCCTTTGTCTGGGCTGCGGTCGCATTTTTAATGGCCTGGGCTTCGTCGAGAATCAGCAGTCGCCAATCGACGTTCGCCAGCCAGTCACTTCGCCGGGCAAGACCGTATGTTGTCACCAGCAGGTCGAATCCCGACAATGCTTCCTGGGGATTCTCTGCCATCTGTTTCAATGTCTCAGGATCACATTCCGAACGATGGGCATAACAGACACGCAATTGCGGGCCAAACTTTTCCAGTTCCTGCTTCCAGTTTCCGACCAGTGACGAAGGAACGATCAACAGGCTCGGAGCAGTTTGTGGTTCGGGATCTCGAGCACCCGGCTTTTGTCTGGCTCCTTTTCCAGATGCAGGACTTTCCGCTTCCTGTTTCTCTTCCTGTTTCAGTTGCAGCAGCAAGGCAATGATCTGGATGGTCTTGCCGAGTCCCATGTCGTCAGCCAGGCAGGCACCTAAGCCGAGTTTCAACATGAACCACAGCCAGCGAACCCCTTCATCCTGATAAGGGCGAAGTGTTGCATTGAGGCCGTTCCCCGGTTGAATCAGAGTCATTCCGCGCGGATCTCGCAGGGTTTGCAGCGTCTCTCTCAGCCAGTCTCCGGCAACCACCTGCGACCAGTCCGCCACCTGATCCGCTTCCTCTGGCGCTTCCAGCTGGGCCCCCGCCAGAGATCGCATTCCCTGAATGAAACTCAGGCCGTCAGGGTGTTCGCTTTGCAGTCTCTCCCAATGAGAAAGGGCCTGTTGCAGTTTCTCCTGATCGACTTCCACCCAGCGGCCACGTAACAGGATGAGTCCTTCGTTCGCCTGGAGAAGCCTGCGACGTTCGGCATCCGTCAACGGATCACCGTCGATTGCCAGATCCACTTCAAAATCGAGCAGGCTGGTGGCCCCCATCTCGCTGTCACGTTTTCCCCCCAGTCGGACCTGAACCTGAGGCCGTGATGGTCGACGTGGATTCCACCAGTCCGGGACACGCACAATCAGTCCGGCCGCTTCCATGCGAGGAACTTCAACGAGAAATCGATGCGCCTGACTGATGTTCCAGACCTGAGGTTGAAACAGGGCTTTCGTCTCCAGCAGTTCCTGCACGAGTGGACTTCCACTGGCGGCGCGACGCACGGGTTCCAGCAATGCATTCAGCTGTGAGAGGTTTTTCGAGCCGGCGTATTCCTTGAGTGCTTCGGCCAGAGGGAGATGCTTCATCCGGCTGCCTGCGGCGAGCCGATGCGTGTACGTCGCCAGAAAAGCGAAGGGACGGCGGTCATCCCGTTTGTTTTCTGCGAGATGAAAATTCACTCGTCCGAGCAACTGCCAGGCAGGGTTCAACTGCCGCAGGTAGGGAATGGTTCCGTCCGGAAACTGCTTCGCCTGAGCTTGAGTCAGCGCATGCAATTCATTCCATAATCCCTGCAGTGTTTCTGGAGTAAGATATTCCAGTCCCCGCATGGGAGGACTGGCAGCGACCAGTTCATTCAGTTCTGTTTCATCAGGGGGAACGATTTCATTCCACCGCTGTTCAACAGATTCTCCCATGCTGCAGACAGCCTGCAGATAACGGAGAGAGAATTGACGCCAGAACATTAATGTCGGCGGCAGGGAATCTTTCGCCGCGACTGAAGCCAGACGCAATAGCCCTTCTGCCGATGATTCCGAGAACGCGGCATCCAGCTGTTTTTCAGCATCACCATCAAGCCCCAGTTCAGGCCCTGTCTCTTCCGAGATCTTCAAGTGCCCCTGGGGAGTCAGGGAAATCTGTCGACTCATTCACAATCACCATGGTGGCGTGACCACTCTGCACTGACAAGTTCTCGTCCGCAGCCTGAGCAATCCTTGATCTGCTCAAACCCGATCTCGCAGTCTGTCAGTTCAGGTAGAAAGCTCCAGGCAGATGTGGGTGACAGCCACACGAGGTGACAGTGTGCAATATGGAGCACGTTCTCTCAAGCGAGACCGGTTCGGTCGACAGCGTTTTCCCCTCATTCAGTCAGTACTTCCAAGTTTGATATGAATAGGAGAGAAGTGGGTGGTGGATAGGGGATAGGAAATGACATGAATTTCCAGCATTTTTCTGATCCCTGGCCCCTGAATCCTAACCCCTTGCTTCTCTGTGAATAGACTTGGAAGTACTGTCATTGGAAATGACCAGGGAGGGCGAGGCTCCTGCCGGAAATGTCAGGTTCGCCGGAGAAACATCGCTACCACTCGACGACAATCTTCCCGAAGTGACCGTTCCGTTCCTGAAGCCGGAAGGCATCGGCCAACTGATCAGGTGAGAACGAACGGTCGACAATCGGGCGGATGCCGGTTTGCTCCAGTGCAGCGACGTAGTCCTGCTGCTGGCGGCGGTTCCCGACAATCAGCCCTTGCAGGCGTGCCTGCTTGGCCATCAGCATTGCGGTCGGCACATCTCCCTGTAGACCAGTCAAAACTCCGATCAGTGAGATATGACCGCCGACTCGAATGGACTTGATAGACTGTGCCAGAGTGCCCGGTCCACCCACTTCAACGATATGATCGACACCATGCCCACCGGTCAGCGCCAGCACCTCATTCCCCCAGTCCGGAGTTTTTCGGTAATTGATCACATGGTCGGCTCCAAGCTCCCGCACGCGTGCCAGCTTCTCGTCGGATGAGGAGGTGGCAATCACCTTCGCTCCCATTGCCTTGGCAATCTGCAATGCGGCGATCGACACCCCTCCTGTCCCCAGGACGAGCACGGTGTCACCCGCTTTGAGAGAGCCGTCAACAACGAGAGCACGCCACGCAGTGAGACCTGCTGTGATAATCGTCGACGCTTCGGCATGACTCCAGCTGTGCGGAGCCAGTGTGAAATCCGTGGCGGCACGCACGGCGTATTCTGCGGCGAATCCATCGATTCCGTCACCGGGAGTTCCACGAAAATTCCCCACGGCATCGAACGGGAAGCCGTCATTCCATTGGGGAAAGAAGGTTGAAATGACATGGTCACCAACATTGAATTCAGTGACCCCTTCCCCAACAGCTTCCACGATCCCCGCACCATCCGACATCAGCACGCGACCATCATCAGCGGGCACGGCTCCTTTGGCAACCAGCAGGTCATGAAAATTGAGCGAATTTGCATGGATCGCGACACGGATCTGGCCCCGTGCCGGCTGTCCTGGATCAGGCAGATCATGAGCTTCAATCCGATCCAGTCCACCGGGGCTTCGAACGACAATGGCTTTCATCAGTCTTCTCCTGATTCAACAAATCCAGCCCAGATAACACCAGCCCGGTGATCCATTCACAGAGACCAGAAAGACCTATCATGTGCCAGTGCGGCGAGAATTTCAATAAGGAATCTGCTTGACCACATCCATCAGTCAAATGTCAGATTTGAAACGGATCCTGCACGGCGACATAAAGGGCCGGAGAAGAAGCCGGAGGAAAGAGAAACCTCACCCTGCTTATTCAACCATGAAAACGCCGATCATCGATTTTGATGAATTCGTTCTGTTCTGCATGGCGTAACGCCTCGCGCAGGCCCCTTATTCCAAGGAATGCCATTGCGTGCCGAATGGACTGCAACGGTTGCGGGTTCCCGATCGTGACCGAATTGGCTGTTCGAATAATCAGAGCACTCATGCCGGGATGCGATTCAATGACTCTGGCTAACTTGATGAAGTCGACGTCATCATCTTCCAGCAATGCCAGTGCATCGGCGATGACATCCGAGGGAACCGTCTGCAGCAAGTGCGGCGGAGGGAGCGCATGTGCTGAATGACGTCGCATCTCCATGGTTCAGACATCCTGTCGGTGATTTCGGGAGAGAGAAAGGGATAGGAATCAAGGAACGCAATGTTACATTCCATTTGGTTCTTTTACTGAATGAGATTCATCACTCAGTCGTTCCAAGTTTGATCTGAATAGGAGAGAAGTGGGTAGTGGGTGGTGGATAGTGGGTAGGAGAAGACATGAATTTCCAGCCTTTTCTGACCCCTGAATCCTGACCCCTTGCTCTCCATGGCAAACAAACTTGGAAGTACTGTCACTGTATTTATCAACTGTATTTATCATAAGAAGTCGATTAACGAGACGCTGCTGATCGTAACCATCGATTGCATTGTGAACTGCAGCAGTGTCTGCTGTTCCTGCAATTTTGAGATGGCGGCAAAATAGTCAGTCCCCTCGGCATCCGAGAGTGTGGTCTGAGCATTGAGCTTCAGTCCCTGCAGCCGCGATTGTGTCAGATCCAGGCTTTGAAGAGAGACAGCCTGTTCTCCAATGATTCCCATCACGTGATTACTGGCTGATTCCAGATCCTGAAGCCGCAAATCGACCGCTTTGTTATATTCGGCGTTCGTCAGATTCTCTGCGTTTACGATCGTATCACGGAGCGCGATGACGGCTTGAAAAACATCGGACGTCGCCGCAGGTTGAACACTGGCTGACCCGACTTTGTTGACCCCGGTGGTGTTAAAACTCTGAACGTTCCCTGACGACGCGTTAATTGCCACCTGGTTCGTAGAGAAGTCGATTGGAATTTCCGTTTGACCGCCATCGATCGACAGTGTTCCATTCGCTGTAATATCAACAGTGCCGTTAAATCCCGCAGTGATCGACTGAGTATTGATATAGACAAATTCACCGTTAGAACCGATGACTTTCAGATTCGTATCCGCAGAGGTGAAGGCAACCGTCCCTCCGCCGTTCAATGAAATCGTTCCAGACGATCCATCTCCTGATGTGTCGTTGATCGTTAAGGTATGCGTGCCGGTTGACCCGAGAATGGTGTCCCCGCCCGGAGAACTTGTTCCCGCCTGTATCCCTGAAGCACCGGAGTACACCGATTCCGTATGCTTGAGAGTTAACGTTGTCCATTGACTCCCCGTAGAGGTCCCGGTTCCTCCTGTGACACCGGTGTTTCCGAAGACCACCAGTCCCCCCTGGGTCACCGGTTGAAAGACTTCCTGTCCGGAGTAATGAATTTTCATCGTCGCATTCCCCGCGACGGTGACGGTTCCTGCGGAATAGCTCCCCTGATAAGTGGGGGCATTATGTGTGACGCCAGTAAAAGGAAGCGTCGAGAACTCCGTTCCAGAAAACAGGTACTCGCGGTTGGATTGAGCGTTGGCGAGCACTTCCAGCTGACTGATGATGCCGTTCAGCTGATTGACATAAACGGTCCGGGACGAATCTTCATCGATCTGATGCGCCTGCAGCCCAATCTCTTTCGCCTGCACCAGTAATTGCTGTGCGTCGAGCAGTCGGTCATTGGCTTCGGAGAGTGTCATCCTCGTCGTCGACACAACCTGTAACTGGGCATCGAACCGGGAGATCAGTGAATTCTGGTTAAGAATGGTCCGTTGAGCCGTCGGGTCATCCGAGGGCTTGTTCACCCGAATCCCGGAAGAAATATGCTGACTCAGCATCGCACCATGCGCATAACGAGCCTGAGCATTTGACTGCCCGAGTTCATAACTGCGATGTGGAGTAATCCGAAAAGTCATAATCGTTTATCGTATGAGAAGCTAAGAATTAATCCCCTACTTCCTGATTTCACCGTAGCAATCCTAGAAGATCGTCCAGTGCCGAGTTCACAGACGAGAGAAATCGGGCGTTTGCCTGAAATGATCGCTGGAATTGCATCATCGCCAGCAGTTCTTCGTTAGGATCGACCCCGGAAATCGCATCCTGCCGATTTCGCAATTGTTCATACTGCGCCTGTAAATGTTCGACCACGGACGATTGCTGGTTCACATCGACTCCGATATTGCTCGTAATCGTTGCGAGTCTCCCTTCGATGGTTTCCGTCCCATTCGCGAGAACCGGTGCTTCCCGCAAGGCGACCAGCTGGTTCATCTGACTGCCGTCCCCTGGCTCGCCGGTGCGTCCGGTTGCCACCAATGCCGGGTTCTTCACGATCTGCTGAGCCACCGTCAGAGATCGCAAGTCGGTTGTTTGAAACAGTCCTCCAATTCCAAATGCGGCCAGAAATCCTGCCGAATCCGGATCGCTGACGCCGGTGACGTCAAACGTGTCTCCGGCGGCCAGTGTTCCACCTTCCATGCGGATGGCAAATCCGTTGGCGATTTCCAACGGCTGACCAATGGGATAACCCGCGCCGACATTCAGTTCTTTAACGATCTGTCCCGTTACGGAATCGGTGACGATCAGCTTGAGTCCTTCGGTCACGCCGATTTGTCCGTTTGTCGACGCGGTGAGTGTCCAGTTGGCGTTCTCTTCACCGAAGTAGCTGCCACTGACGGCAGGAACGGCCGTTCCCGTAATGCCGCTGGTGTCGACCTGTGACTCCGGACGACCAGCAAAATCGAACAGGTAACCGGGTTCAGACGTGATGACCAGTTGTCCATTCGGCGCCAGCGTCGCGCGCAATCGCGGAATGGCTTCCAGCTGATCAATCACATCCTGCAGTGAGTCGGTTTGTGAGTTGATGGTGATGGTGTGGTTCTGTCTCTCTCCGGTCGCGGCGTTGGTCATGGTGACCATCAATATGCCGTCGCCGACCGGCAGGAGCGAATTCGAAACGGCCAGCGGAACAGACGGATTCACCGGTCCGACGCTGGTACTGAGAAGTGATGTTGGACCGGCGGTACTCAGTCCGGTGGCCTGCACACTGTTCGCACCACTGACGAATGCACTGGTCCACTCCTGCATCAGTTCCCGGGCAGCAGGAATCATCTGCTGAGACGTTTCCAGCAATCCGGCCAATTTTCCAGACACCGGTTGGATGGGGGTCGTACTGTTTCCAATAAAGACAGAATGCGAGCC
>DATMFC010000157.1:0-26861 GCA_035556335.1 Planctomicrobium sp.
GAAGCGGCAGGCAATGCCTGCCCTACAATCACTGCCGTTACTCTATTTGGAAAGGTAGGATCTCCAGTTGAAGATTATCCCGGATGCCCAAAGCCTTTCCCGAACCTGGGGAATCTTTGGGGGTGAAACTTTCCACGAAAAGATTCGTTTATTAACTGCTTCCAATGTCCCTCGTGATGATTCAGATGAAATCCACGAATGAAGTGTCTGTTCATCAATTTGTGTCTTTAAATGAAATTCGGAAAGATAATTGATAGGATATACATCTCTTATGATTCCATTTGTATAAACTCCTTCTTCCATGCCAATGTCACCCCATCTCGAAACTGCTAGCTCTTCTTCTCGAGTGTTTGATTCATCTTCATCTGCCCTGTGATGATTTAGCCCAATCGCATAGAATTGAGGTCCACTCTTGTGATCCATCTCGCAGTTGAATCCGTAATGTGGATTTAATATTATAGCTATCTGATTTTGCAATTCAATAAATTCTGTGTTGTTAATTCCTGAGTCAAAATTTCGTACACACATGGTAAAGTATGATTGCCTGGAAACTGAAATAGAGGAGATTGCAGTCCAATCAATTAAGGGATTCTTGTGAACAGAGCATAGTGAAAATATTTCAATATATTTAACATTCGAAAATCCATTTCTTTTCAGTTTCTGGTTTCCAATTTTGAAACTGATTGGTTTTCCCGAAAATCCTGGTGACTTTACAGAAATCTTTACTGGAGGATGGCCATTTTGGATAAACCACTTGACCAGCAATTCGTATGACTTCTTCAGGTCGTCAGAATTGGCAGTGATTCCATAGAATGCAGCTAGAACAGTGTCGCCTGATGCCGCGTATTTTGCCATTTTATTGCCTTCTCAACAGAAAGTTCAGTAGGTCATACACGGCATGACGGCTGGTATGCTCACATCGCGCCAGTAGGGTGGGCGTGAATGGGCGTCCAAATGACGTTCGACATGCTCCTGCTGCTGACGCGACAGGAGCATGCCACCCATCGCGTCATCCAATGGCAACTTTATTCCTTCACGGTCGGCGATAGCTTATATTCAGCCCATAAGGCGGCGCCGAGGACTCCGGCGTCGTCTTTGAGTGCGGCGGGGACCACTTTGAAGGTGTCGCGATAGGCGGGCATCACCCGTTTCGCGGCGGCTTTGGAAACGGTGGGAATAAACAGGTCGGGCATTGCTTCGACGAGTCCGCCTCCTAAGACCACAACGTCGGGGGAGAGCAGGTTGACGACACTTCCGACCGCAATGCCAATATAACGTGCCGCCTCTTTAATGATGTCTTCTACAGCTTTATCACCGGCGGCGATGGAGGCTTTCAGTGCGCCGCTGCGGACATTCGCGAGATCGGTTCCGGTTTCTGCAAGAAGATGAGGGGCGTCTCCCCGATACGCTGTGCGGACACATTGGGCGGCAATGGCCAGTCGGCTGGAGACTGATTCCAGGCATCCCCGTTGACCGCACCCGCAACGCGGACCGTTGGACATGACTTGCATATGTCCGATTTCGAAGCAGGAAACCGTGGCTCCCCGCAGAATTTCCCCGTGATAGACACAGCCGCCGCCGATGCCAGTTCCGGCGAACACGCTGATCATCGTGCGGGCTCCCTGACCGGCGCCGACCTTGTATTCCGCAAACGTGCCTGCATCGACATCGTTCAGCACGGCAACAGGGCAGTTCAGGGCAGATGAGAGCCGTTCTCGCAATGGGACCGCCTGCCAGCCCAGGTTGGGGAGATCAAGCAACACTCCGTTTTCCATATCGATCGGCCCGGGACAGCCGATGCCGATCCCTTTCAAATTGGCGGGAGTCAAATTTGCCTTGGCCAGAGCCTCATTGACCGTTTCGATGATCCGGTCCAGTCCTCCTTTGACGGGAGTGCCGGGACGAATCCGCTTCCGTTCTTTGGCGATGACATTCCAGTTCGCATCGTAAACCTGAGCCAGCATCTTTGTGCCGCCGAGGTCGAACCCCATCCAATATTGAGTGGTTTCATCCGAAGCCATCCGTCGTCCTTTTTTCTCAGTTCCCCGAAGCTCCGGATTGCGCACCGATGCCACAAGCTGATTCTGAAACCATCCGGCCATGTTTTGAAGCGCAACGAGCAATTTTTCTGTCGGCAATCCTGATTCCGGGGGAGCGAGGTGGATGAAGACGAATTCGCAACGGTGAGAACATTCATTCAGAGATTTTGCCGCATGGTAGATCAAATGATTGCAGACATAGGCCCCGGCATCATCGCTTAATTCGACATCGAATTCGGCAGAGGCCAGAACCTGCGAAAGTTGCAGTAAATCTGCCGTCAGCCAGCGGACTGGTGGCCCGTCTGGCTCGATTATGTGATCCGTTCTCGTTTCCCCGGCGTTATCGGGAATGCTGGCGTGATCCCGGTTGAGGCCACGTTGTTCAATTCGTAGCGGACAGGCTTGTCGTCCCACTCCAAACGCAATCCAGATGTCAGGATTCACCCGTTCCAGCAGTTCATCGAAAGCCTGTTCCACTCCGGCATACTCAACCGGGAGCAACTCTGCAATGATCTCAACTTGTGGGGAGAGCAGGGGAGTCTCGACAAGGGCCTGAATCAACTGGGCCGAGGGATTGGCCGGGCGCCCCGGGAAGGGAGGAAAACCTGTGACGAGTAATCGCATCTGTTCTCTCCCCTTGAAGTCCCATCGGAAAAACACGACTCTGTTGCTGGAGTCTGGTTTATCGATAAAAAAGGTTGAACACAATGTTGTCCACGGCGTCATCGGCAAAATCAAAAGGATTGTGCTGGATTCAGTTGGGAGCCATTCTGGCCGGGTTGTCGGTTGTCACCGGGGCATTCGCGGCTCATGGTCTGGAAGATTATCTGCTGAAACTCTATGACGAGAAAACACATGTCATTCTCGGCGTGACGATTCCCAGTGCTCAGAAGTATCTGGGAGACTTCAAAACGGCTGCTGAATACCAGATGTACCACTCTCTGGCTCTGGTTCTGACCGGATTACTTGCATTGAACGGAAATCGTCGCAGTTTGACGGTCGCCGCCATTAGTTTTCTGATTGGAATCGTGCTGTTCTCTGGCAGTTTGTATGTTCTGGTTCTCACTGGAATTCGCTGGTTGGGAGCAATTACTCCATTGGGGGGAACGGCGTTTCTTATCGGATGGACCGCGATGGCCATCGCAGCGTGGAAGATGGGACGGAATAAGGACCAATAGAGCAGTTTGCTCTACCGTGTGCCCGCGCAGCGCGGTTTCCGAGCAGGAAAAACACTGCATTCCGCGTGGCGGGGGCGGATAAGTAATTTTGCAAACTGCTCCAGGACCCTCACAATGCTGCTGACCGTTGAACAGGCTTGGGATCAGATCGTCGCGCATGTTCCTCCCGCATTGCCGGTGCGTGTTCCATTAATGGAAGCCGGGGGACTGGTGCTGGCGGAAGAGGTGCTTAGCACGATTGATTCCCCGCCGTTCGACAAATCGATGATGGACGGTTACGCCGTTCAGCGTGCCGATTTGCAGTCGAATCCCGCAGAGTTGAGAGTCATTTCCGAGGTGAGTGCTGGTCAAGTGCCGGAGAGGCCCGTTGAACCGGGAACGGCGATTCGCATTATGACGGGAGCCCCCATTCCAGAAGGGGCCGACGCCGTCATCCCGCTGGAGTGGACGTCGGAAGTGGATTCTCTGGTCACGTTTCATCGGGGAGCCGACGCTCGATCCCGGTTGAACATTCTTCCTCGCGGGGAATCAATGCGTGTGGGGGAAACTCTTTTCAGGGCAGGGGACCGTGTTTCTCCTCAAACGGTCGCGGTGCTGGCGGAGACCGGGCATGCGTTTCCATTGGTCAGAACGGCTCCGACTGTTGCGATTCTGGCCACTGGGGACGAACTGGTGGACACCGATCAAACTCCCGGACCGGGGCAGATTCGGAACACCAATGCCGTAATGCTGGCGGCCCAAGTCGCAGAAGCCGGGGCCATTCCGCGAATTCTCGGGATCGCCCGGGATCAGCGGGACGACTTGAGAACGCGACTGCTTCAGGGGCTGGAAAGTGATGTTCTGGTTCTCTCCGGCGGGGTTTCGGCGGGGGCCTACGATCTCGTGCCGTCGGAGCTGGCAAATGCCGATGTTCAGGCCATATTTCATAAGATTTCCATGAAACCGGGGAAACCCTGCTGGTTTGGGACGCGGCCGCGACAGGACGGAAAGCCCCCGACTCTGGTGTTCGGCTTGCCGGGAAATCCCGTCAGTAGTATGGTCTGTTTCGAATTGTTTGTCCGACTGGCGCTAAGACGACTGACGGAAGGGGAGGTCACCCGTCCCGATTTACGAACGGCCGAACTGACGGTTCCGTTTCAACATCGGGGAGATCGTTCGACCTGGTTTCCGTCACAAGTCAGCAGTCATGCAGGACGACTGGTCGTACAACCCGCTCCCTGGAAAGGCTCGGCGGATTTACGGTCAACGGCCCGCGCGAACTGCAGTCTTTGTGTTCCGACAGGAGAAATTGACTGGGAACCGGGAAGAGAAGTGACCATTCTCCCCTGGGGACGAACGTTTAGCAGAATCGATGAAACGTGATGGGGAAATTGAAAATTTGAAGCAGGAAATTCAAAAACAAGTGACACTTCTCTTGTTCCCAAGCTCCAGCTTGGGAACACACTCGACGCCAAGCTCCGCTTGGCCACTCCATGGCCGTCCATGTTTTTTCTCTAAACGAGAGGGCAGGACTTAGTCAGTGAGATGATCTTCAAATGAATGACGAAGCAGGGCTTCGGGGCGAGTGCGTTCCCAACGCTGGAGCTTGGGAACGAGAATATTCGGTTTCGAATTTTCTATGACTTCCTTTAGTAAACTGTTGCTAACAGCGAATCCTACATTTAACTGTCTGGGTCATGGACGAACCAACAATACAGTCTGAAATCGAAGTCGCGAAACCTCTTTCTCAAGAGGAGTTGGCGAAGCCCCCGGTCGGAGTATTACCGCAACGGGTGGCCGATATCATTTCGCGCGGACAGAAAAGCCGACCGGGTAGCCTCGCGACTTTGGTTCTGCTCCTACTGACCATGCTATTGACATGGCTGTCATTTCCTCCGGTCGATTTCGGGGCGCTCGCCTGGATTTGCCTGGTCCCGTTCTTGCAACTGGTTCGATTGCCACAGCGCACACGATGGATGTATCGCACGACTTATTTCATCGGGCTCGGTTACTGGCTGGTGACATTGCAGTGGATGCGGCTGGGAGACCAGACGATGTATTATGCATTAGTCGCGCTCTCTGCTTATTTAGCATTTTACTGGGTCTTCTTTTTGTGGCTGTCCCGAACGGCGGTTCACCAATTAAAGATTCCGTTGTTCTGTGCGGCTCCGGTTTTATGGGTCGGACTGGAATATGCCCGCGCGCATTTATTGACGGGATTCAGCTGGTATTATCTCGGGCATTCTCAATATCGCTGGGTGAACCTGATTCAGATCAGCGATCTGGCAGGAGCCTATCTCGTCAGCTTTCTGGTCGTGATGGCGAATGCCAGTCTTGCGGAACTGATTCCGAACTCATGGCTCAAACGCTGGAATCTCTGCTGGCGACAAGAGCAGGGAACATTGCCGACACCGACATTCAAACTCCAGTGGATCGGCGTAAGTGTTTCATTAGGACTGGTATTACTCAGTTCTGTTTATGGCATGTATCGACGAAGTGACGAAACGTTTCCACGTGGTCCGCGCGTTGCGTTGATACAGGGAAATTTTGTCGCTTCGGTTCGTAACAACACGGATGATCCTCGTGACATCTATATGACGCATCGTGAACTGACCGGGATGACGGTTGGCGATGCTCCTGATATTGCCATCTGGCCGGAAGGGATGTTTCCTTACGGTGTGTATCTGCCAGAGCAGGGGGTGACGGATGAGCAGCTCAAGGAAGTCTCCCCGGAGATTCCCGTCGAATTCTGGAGAGGAGCCCAGGCCCAGCAGACTCTGACCGATGTCGCCGATATGATGAACACCGCGCTCATTATCGGGTCGATTACACATGCCGCGAGTCCTGCTTCAATGGAACGATATAACTCTGCATTATTCTTTCAGCCGGGTGTCGGTTTAATTAACCGCTATGATAAAATTCACCGCGTTCCGTTTGGTGAATATATCCCTCTCAGAGATTCGTTACCGCTCCTGCAGAATTTGACTCCGTTTCGAGGACGCTTTGGCATCGATCGCGGGGAAGAGGCCCATGTCTTTCGTTATCAGGACTGGGAGTTCATTCCTCTGATCTGTTTTGAAGATACCGTTCCGCATCTGGTCAGACGAATTGCGCACACGGCCAAGGTGAACGGCAATAGTCAGAATCAGATACTGGTGAATCTCACCAATGACGGCTGGTTTCATGGTTCCAGTGAACTGGATCAGCATTTAATTACATCACAGTTTCGGGCCGTTGAAACACGAACTCCGTTAGTACGTGCTGTGAATACAGGGATCTCGGCGATTATCGATGGCGATGGAGTGGTGCGGACTCCTGATAACTTTATCGACGGAGGAACCCCCGGTGAGGATCATCCACGACGGCGATCGATTCGAGATCCGAAAACCGGGCGCTATTATAAACAACTCAACTGTGCATTAGTGGCCGACGTTCCGCTCGATCCACGTAAAAGTTTCTATGTGACCACGGGAGATCTGTTTGCCGTTCTCTGTCTGGCGGGAGTCCTGGCAGTGATCCTGATGGGAGTGTTGTCTCGCAAACCTGTTCCCGCACGGGAGCAGGGGGAATGATCTGGTTTCTGGCTCAAGCAAACGTTCTGGCTCAAGTCAGTCCGCGAACCGATATGCTCTTTCGAGGGATTCTTATTCCGGCCGGATTGATCATTGCGTATATTGGCTGGAATGCGATTCAACGGGGAGAGTTTCACGTGTCCCGTCATTATCCTCCGGTGAAAGGAAGGGGAGCGATTCTCTGGGGAACCTTTGTGATTCTCTCTGGGATTGCCTGTTCCGTGGTTTCTGTAATCAGCTTTTTATAGCTCTGAATCGTTGTTGCATTGGTCATTGTCGATGAGTTTTGGCTATACTGTCTGTCAGTGAATTGTCTGCCAGTCAATCAGGATCAGGCCAAGTATCGGACATTGTCATGCTTTCATTGACCGGACGTGGAACCGCACACAATTGTCAGGGAGTCAATCGTCGCGACTTTCTTCAGGTCGGGGCGCTGGGGGCCGTGGGACTGGGGTTGCCGCAATACCTCGCAGCCAAAGAGGCCGGGGAGGTGAAACCCGGTCATGATGAACGTGCCTGCATCATGATTTTCAATCTGGGGGCTCCCAGTCATCTCGATTTGTTCGATATGAAACCGAATGCCGCTGCAGAGGTTCGGGGGCCATTTCAGCCCATTGATACGGCCGCTCCTGGAATTCAGTTGAGCGAATTGCTTCCGGGGCACGCACGCATTGCTGATAAGCTTTCGCTCGTGCGATCCTGTTATCATACCGGTGCTGCCGTTCATGACGCGGGCTGGCAGGTCCTGCAAACGGGTCGGGTTTTTTCTGGCGGAGTCAATTCGCCGCATTTCGGTTCTGTCGTCAGTTATCTGAAAGGACGCAAAACTGATCTTCCACCGTTTGTGGTTCTTCCAGAACTGATGGGGAGGGGAGGGGGGAACCTTCCCAACGGGCAGGCCGGAGGATTTCTCGGAAAAGCCCACGACCCATTCGCGCTGAACGCCAATCCGGCTGAAGCCAACTTCAAAGTTCCTGACCTGCTTCCCCCTGCGGAAATCGGGGACGTTCGTCTCGAACGCAGACGCCGGATGCGTGAGGTCGTGGACGGGGCACTCGCCAATTTTGAATCGTCCGAATCGGCTCAAATGCTCAACAGTAATTTTGAAGCGGCATTCCGCATGATGAGCAGTCCACATGCTCGAAAAGCTTTTGATCTTGAACAGGAACCGACTTCCGTACGCCAGCGTTATGGAATGAATCGTTTCGGACAATGTTGCCTGCTTGCCCGGCGTCTGGTGGAAGCAGGAGTTCGATTCGTCACCATTAATACCTTTTTGACGGTGTTCAACGAAATCACCTGGGACATTCATGGTTCCAAGCCATTCACTTCCATCGAGGGAATGAAGAACGATATCTGCCCGATGTACGACAAAGCGTATTCCGCTCTGATTGAAGACCTCAGCGAACGAGGCCTGCTCGGCAACACGCTGGTCTGCAATCTTCAGGAATTCGGGCGAACTCCCAAAGTGAATCCGGCAGGAGGCCGCGACCATTGGCCAGGCTGCTTCACCTGCTATTTTGCAGGCGGAGGAGTGCAGGGGGGACGTGTCATTGGAAAAAGCGACCCCATCGGCGGGGTTCCGGCGGAACGTCCTGTCGACCCCGGTGCCATCGCTGCGACCATTTTTCACAGTCTGGGGATGAATCTGGAAACCCACCTCCCCGGCCCCGCCGGTCGCCCGTTCCCGATCGTCGATTTCGGCAAACGCGAAATCCACGAACTTTTCTAGCCCGAATGATTTACCACGGAAAAGGCGGAAGTAACGGAAAGTATTTTGTTCGTATGAGTTACGAGAAATTTTGACAGGTTTCTGGACAGACTGTCTGTTTTTGACGTGATGTCAATTCTCCTGAATCATTTCCGTGTCTTCCGTTCTTTCCGTGGTTCCTCTGCATAATGTGGGATCGAATTGGTCTTTATTCTCCCGGGAGTTCTGCGTATTTCTGAATCGGAACTCGATGAATTTCGGGGCAGGGGGAATCTCTATCTTCTCTTCTGTCCTCAAGTTGCTTAAACTGAATAGACTCCCCGTCGGGAAAAATCCGTACAACGACTCCAATAATTACAATCTGGAATGAATTCTGTGCGTGAACCTGCCGATTTTCGACCAGTTGTGCTGAAATGCGCCAAGGTCGGGATCAGGCTTGGTTTTCCGTTATCTCCTGTTGTCATGGACGGTTTGAATACAGAGGCGCATCGTGGCCGACACTGATACGATCGACGACTACGAACTGATCAACTGCATCGCGACCGGAAACGCCACCCAGATCTGGGAGGTCCGAAAGTCGGGGTCGACGCAGTCGCTTGCGATGAAGATCCTGCTTCCGGAGGCCTTCAAAGATCCGGAGCACAAAGGCTCTCTCAAGCACGAAGCCAGTGTGGCGAAATCGCTTGAGCACCCGAACATCATGCGGCTGATCGAAACGAAGTTCACCCGAAAACATGGCTATATCGTCATGGAATATTTTCGGGGGGGCAACCTGAAGTCAATGATTCGCAACGAACCTGTTCAAGTGCATGGTAAGGCAAAACGGATTATGGAATGCCTGTCGCAGGCCGTTGCCTATATGCATGATAAGAAATGGATTCACCGCGATATTAAACCTGATAACGTCATGGTCACGAAAGGAGGAGAAGTTCGTCTCATTGACTTCTCGCTCTCCAGCAGAGCAGGGAACGTCGTCGCCCATGCCGTGACGCGAAAGAAAAGTATCGTTATTGCAGGGACCCGGACTTACATTGCTCCGGAACTGATCCGCCGCGAATTATTAACTCCGTCTGTCGACATTTATAGCTTAGGGATCCTCTTCTATGAGATCCTTGTCGGACACCCTCCATTCCGGCATGGGAATCCGAACGAACTACTCATGATGCATGTTCGCGACCAGCCCGCTCCTGTGACGATGTTCGACAGCAATATCACACCGGAAACAGAGAAGTTAATCCAGAAGATGCTGGCGAAGTTTCCGAAAGACCGTCACTCCAGCATGCATGAAGTGTTTGCTGAAGTTCGAAACCTGAACGTCTTCCATGAAGATCCCATTGAACACGCTCTGGCGAAGAAAAAGAAGTTCGATGCATCTGACGCTCAAGGTCAGAACGACCGCCTGAATAGCCGTAAAGACGCCGAACGGTCTGCTTCAGGTGTGCCACGACCTGCCGCACCTCCCAAGCCGAAACCCAAAGTGGTGATCCCGGAAGAGAAACCTGCCGCAAGTAGATCAGCAGTACCGGTGGCAGCAGTTCCGCAACAGCCACTGATGCCCTATCCCGGAATGCCGGGAGCGTTCGGTCCGTTTCCCGGAATGCCGATGCCGGGTTATCCGATGCCAGGTCAGGTTCCGGGAATGCCCATGCCTCCCGGAATGCCGATGCCCGGCTATCCAATGCACCCTGGGATGCCGATGCCGTTTGCAGGTTATCCCGGGATGCCGATGCCAGGGGCTCCCGTTCCCGGGATGCCCTTCCCCGGCGGTGTTCCGCAACAGCAGTTCATGCCTGGCCAACAACCGATGCCAGTACCTATCCCGATTCCGCCGCAGTCTCCCACTGCTGCAGTTCCCCCGGCTGCCGTGCCAAAAAAACAAGACGACGCACCACTCGCATCGATCGACGATCTCGAGATTGAATAATGAAAAAGCGGGGGAGTGTTTCCCTGATGTTTTGAATGTGAATTGAACCGATTGATTTCTGTAAGTTTCTTCGACATACAAGATGTGTGTCTTCCTGAATTTGTTTGGATGCCAAAGATGTCTGCCCCGATTCCGCTTCCGTTTGAACGACCGATTTTCGATTTGGAAAAGCAGTTGGAGTCACTGGAATCGCAACCGAATCCAACTGCCGGAACCGCAGAAGCCATTCGGAACATGCGGACAGAACTGACCAAACTCCGTCGGGAAATCTACGAACAGCTCGGCCCCTGGGAAATTGTTCAAGTGGCCCGCCATGAATCTCGTCCTCAAACGCTCGATTACATCGAGTTGGTCTTCGACGAGTTCGTTGAATTACACGGCGATAAAGCTCACGGCGACGATCGGGCCATTCTCACCGGCTTCGCCAAGCTTGATGATCGCAAGGTCATGCTGATCGCCCAGCAAAAAGGACGAAATCTCGAAGAGCGGCTCGAGCACAATTACGGAATGGCTCATCCCGAGGGCTATCGAAAAGCTCTTGCCAAAATGCAGATGGCCGCGAAGTACAAGATTCCGATCATCTGCCTGATCGACACTGCGGGAGCGTATCCCGGGATTGAGGCCGAAGAGCGTGGCCAGGCTTACCAGATCGCGTACAACCTGCGCGAGATGAGCCGAGTCGACGTTCCGATTGTCTGTGTGGTGATCGGAGAAGGGGGAAGCGGAGGCGCCCTGGGAATCGGGATCGGCGATCATGTCGCCATTCTTCGATTCGCGTACTACTCGGTGATCAGCCCTGAAGGCTGCGCGAGTATTTTGTGGAAGCATGCCAAGCACGCAGACAAAGCTGCCAACGCATTGCGGTTCACCTCATCCGATCTTTTGAAGTTCGGAATTGTCGATGAAGTCATCGACGAACCGCTTGGCGGTGCTCACCGCGACCATCGCAAAATGGCGACCCTGCTGAAAGGTTCTCTTGTTGCGGCGATGAAGAAACTGAGTGAGATTCCACAGGACCAGCTCCTGGAACACCGCTACGCCAAGTTCCGCCGCATCGGCGAATTCGAAGAAGGCCTGACGGTCTGATCCCAGCCAGCACTCAAACAATCGCTACAGCCCGACTATCTGTCCTTTTCCATACCTGAAGTGAACATAACGGACATTATCGGACGTTGGGGTATGCCTGAGAATAAACGATTCCTCAGACGAAGTCGGTGTTTCCTTTGGTCTTTGAATTGATCTCAAATTTGCCTGAGGGTTCTTCTGAGATCAATTCTTTTCGTGACGGAGTGACGGCTGAGTGTTGTCGACTGAACTTCAATCGACACTGATTGGAACACGTCGTTTGACGACGGCCTTGATTGTGTGGTTGCAAGACGAGAGCGTGGCACACGTCACAGAAGAAACATTCTTGCTCGTTGACCAATTGGCCGATGAAGTCTCTCTGATTCATTCGAACGCCGCAGATGATTTTCGTCTTAGCTTGGCCCTCCTCTATCGGAGCTCCGGGCTCAATCACTCGGTCACCGGGAGTGGTGACGTATTTGGGTTTTCTGTCTTGCATTGATGACCAGCGCGGAATCCTGATCACGTCTGAGTACCGTAGAGTGAAGAATGCTGACAAGGGAGAAGCATCGCACAACTTCGAAATCACACCGGAGTGAAACGATATGAATGCGGTTCCATCTTCCCGTTTCACTTTCGACACCATGGCGTCAAACTCGATTTGTGCCGTCGTGAATTGGTCCCGGAAGTTCATGCAGAACGCTTCCCATCGAGCATCTGTTCCGCTCCGACACAAACCACGACCAAATGATGTGGTCTGTGTAACGAACTTCGCTTTGCGAATCGGCTTGTCATCTGCTGATACAGCCGCAACCGTCAGCACGAATACAAGAGACAACACGACATACAATTTCATCACAGGCCTCAGGTTGGTGGCGATTGAGTTCCTGTGTTCGCTCCGCTGGGTTTCGATCCTTAACACCGTTCGAATCTTTCCGACAGAAAAGAATAGAGCTGGGGTGTCTCCCGACTCTACGAAATTCTGGATGCATTGATCAAGCCGATTGAAGCGATTTGCGAAACATTGATGCCTGGTCAATTTCCTGGATGATCGATGCGATCTCTGGAGCGGCATGATTTTCATGAGGCTCAGCAGGAGCTTCGCCCTCCTGTATGCCTGACCATCGAAAAATGATCAAAACCACAATCCGCAACTGTAGTACCAAAAAAGAACGCGGAGCATTTTTATATGCCCCGCGTTGCCTGCGAATTCGACAGCGGAAATTCGTATCAGGATCGTTATGTTTCGCGATAAGCGATCACATCGACTTCATACTTAATGCCAATCCCTGTTAAGCAGTTCACTACTGTTGTTCGTGCGGGATAGGGTTCGCTGAAGACTTCTCGATACAGCGCATTGTACTCGGCGACATTGTCGGCATGGTCGACATACGACATCACCTTCACGACGTCTTTCAACGTCAGTCCGGCTGCATTCAGGGCTCGTTCGACTCTCGAAAAAGATCTCTGGAATTCTTCTTTGAATGTGCCTGAGATTTTGTTTCCCTCATCGTCAACGGAGGCTTGTCCTGAGAGGAACACAAAGGGACCGGCTTTGACTGCGGGACTGAATGGCAGAGGGCTCCGTGGAGCGTTTTCGAAGACATGTTCAATGGGCATTTCAACTCTCCTGAATACGAACGGGAAAATTCGCGTGGTGATTCTTTGAAGAGAGCAAAATAAGGCATTCTATGATGTCTGTGAATCCATCAATGCAGAAGGTGTTCTGTTTATCTGAAATGAGACTGCCGGTAAACATCTCAACATCGAAGAACCAAAACGTGTTGAAGATCAGTGACAGAGAAACCTGATGACTTCACCAATCGTGTTCTGGTCAGTAGTCTGAGGAGGTGTTTCCCCTGCCCTTCCCATGTTTTTCTGGAGAATGCCCCAATGCCGATTTTTGCTTCCCGACGTTGTTTTCTTGCTGTTGCCATGGCGATGGTCATTGGTTCTGCTTCCTCTTTTGTGCATGCTAAAGATGACCCGGCTCTGGTCTGGCATGACGTTCAGGAATGGGGGATTGAAGGGAAAGGGTGGAATGATACCGAGAAATTCTTTGACCGCCTTTCTGAGCGTGCAAATGGAAAGGTTCCCAAGCCGGTCTGGAATCTGAGTCGACATTCGGCTGGAATGCTGGTGCGGTTCAAGACCAATGCGACTTCCATCTGGGTGGACCATGTTGTGACAGGCGATGTCACTCCCAGTCCGAACCTGACCCCCATCGCCAAGAACGGACTGGATCTGTACGCCACTGACGCAGACGGAAACTGGAAGTGGCTCTCGGTCACTCGTCCTACCAAGAAGGAGACAAAGGTCGCCATTATCTCTGGACTGGCGGAAGGGGAACGGAGTTATCAGATCTATCTCCCTTTGTATAACGGAACGGAGTCATTGAAGATTGGAATTCCGGAAGGAGCCTCGTTTACTCCGATCGCGCCCCGTCAAGAAAAACCCCTGCTCTTTTACGGAACGTCCATTACTCATGGGGCCAGTGCCAGTCGACCTGGGATGCCGCATCCTGCAATTCTGGGACGACGTTTGAATCTTCCGGTGATTAATCTTGGTTTCTCCGGGAATGGGCGCATGGAGAAAGAGGTGGGAGACTTCCTGATCGAGCTGGATCCGGCTGTCTATATTATTGACTGTCTTCCCAACATGATGGGGGGACAAGTTGCAGAACGTGCGGCTCCGCTGGTGCGGCAGATTCGGGCGGCGCGACCTGACACGCCGATTGTTCTGGTAGAAGATCGGACTTACGCCAACGCCCCGTTTCTTCCCGCGTCGCAGAAACGACACGCCGAAAGTCGAAAGGCGTTTCGTGATGCTTATGAAACACTCAAGAAGGAAGGGGTGACGAAACTCTGGTATATCGAAGGAGAGAAACTTCTCGGTGAAGATCGCGAAGATACCGTCGACAGTTCACACCCCAGCGATCTGGGATTCTGGCGACAGGCCAATGCTTTCGAACCGGTTCTTAAAGAAGCACTGGGGCGATAAATTCAGAGTTGCTGATTGCGCCAAAGGAGCATGGGATTTTCCTGCTCCAGTGGCGCTAATCACACCATGATTTTTCAGGAGTTCATATTGTGGATCCAGATTACTCGGAAATTTTTGGTTTGCTGGTACGAGTGCTGGGATTGCTTCTGTCGTGGGGAGGAATTGTTTTGGTAACCGGCTCTTTCCTGCTCGACGCATTCTTTCAAGGGATTTATTTTGGAGTCGGCCTCAGTGCATGCGTTATTGGTTTACTGATCATGCGATTTGCCGGTCTTGTTGTGAAGTTTGCTTATCATAAATAGACCGAAACCGTGATCGTCTCAGCTTTTCATATGACGTGGTTGGATATGTTGGGAGCATGCTCATGCTGCTAACGCGTCATGAGCATGGCACTCCTGATAAACGATACTAATTTTTTTCTGGCGGAACGGAACCGTAACCCCATGAGTTTGCGTTATATGGGGCAATTCCCGGGCGTGTGGGGACTTTGCCGGGAGTCAGTTTTCTGGAGAGTTCGATGGCCGCATCAACAAACTGATTCCCTGCCGTGATGTCGAGATTGGAATAGGCGGTCAGTCGGGTTTCGTACCCCCCGCCCCGTTCGTCGAAGGCTTCCAGAGTTGGCACATATCCCACGCAACCGTTCGCCAACGACACCGGGAAGGTGAGCGGGAATGGGCTTCCTTCTTTAATTCGCAATCCCAGTTCACAGAAGAACTCGGCTGGATCAGTCAGTAGAACCACCGGGCCGATCTGAATTGCCTGCACTTCCACCTCCACTTTGGGAGTGGTTTTAATCAGGTGATCCAGCATCAGGGTTTCTTTGGCGAAGATCCATGTGGAATGATCCGGCTTGTTCTTGCCCAGTGCAATCACCTCTTCTGCTTTTCTGATTTTCTCCGGAGACGGAACCCGACGAGGGATGGTCCAGACTTTGGAGGAATAAGCAATCGGAGCCAGCACGCCCGGTTCTTCGCGAACGAGAACTTTCACCGCTTCGGCCCCGATGGATGCTCCAACCATACGGCACCATTGTTCTGACTTAGGATTTGTATAGGGAGTGAGGTTATCAACCTGTGTGACGTCTCCAGAAGCTCCTGCGAGAAAGACGACAATGACATCGTCTCCGAAGACACCACGAATGACCTGTTCGAGATAATGGATATAATTTGCGGAGATCCCGCCGGGGTTGGTTGTCGCGTGACAGGAATAGTTAATGATACAGCCTAACAGTTTCCCTTCATCACTCCATGTGCCGATCACGCCGACTTGAGGATCGATCGGGCCGGCCGGTTCGATAATGTCGGGGTTCCCTGCCCGAGGATGGGTGTAGGTTAATCCGTTCTTCATGAAGAACCGTCTGTTAAATGCAATCTTATCTTCATGTCCATAGCCGACGTTTGCTTTAGCTGGTGCTTTCGCAGCATCGGCGGCAATGATGGCGGCTGCGATCTGGTTCTCGACATGTTTCAGGTATTCGGGATTCGCGGTGGACGACTCTTCATACGCCAGGTTCCGCACCAGTTCTGAAGCTCCGTCATATTCACCGGGAAGCACCATGCCGGTGGGGCCGGAGGAATGGGAATGGGTGGCGTGGATCAGAATCGCTTCCTTTGCAATTCCACACCCCTGCTCGACCTGTTCGCGAACTCTGAGAACACTGTCGCGATAGAGAAACAATGCATCGATACTGACGACCGCCACACGGGTTTTGCCGTCACCGAAGACGGCGGCCCGGGCTTTACAGTGATCGTGTAATGTTCTGTGAAAGGATTTGCCGTATCCGCCGGGTTGTTCCATTCCCAGTTCAGGGGTGATATCGCGTTCAGCGAACCCGGCGAGAAAGGGAGGAGCGACCGGATCGGCTGCGTTCAATGTTTCTGAAAGCCAGCAGATCAGGCTGGTGAGAATGAGACTGAGCGTGAACATGTTCTTCATCGCGTACTCCAAAAGGTGGGGGCAAAAGGAGAGACTGAGCCGAAGCAGACAATCAAATTTTTTGATTGTCCTTGAAATGTTGAGTTGATTACAATATCACGATCTATCTCGACATCACAAGAAACTTTTGATGTGAACATTGCGGTTTTGTCGTGCCGTTGTCCGCCTCCCTGTTTCCCGCCATTCCCTGATTTCTGCAATTCAAGGGCGTTTCATGTTCAAGCCGATTTTCCGATCGATTGCACTCTGCCTGAGTCTTCTCTCTCTGACTCTGGTTTGTCTGAACTCAGAAACATGGGGACAGGAACAGGCCCCAGCCCGAGCCGGGAATGCGGATGTTGAAAAAGTGATTCGGGAATTTAAGGGACTGGGTCAGATCGGTGACGGAACGGATCCGCTGGAGACCGATGAGGCATTAAAACGGTTCAAACTGGATGACGGCCTGAAGATTGAGCTGATCGCGGCCGAACCGAAGGTCATGCAGCCGTTGTATCTGTCGTTTGATGAACGGGGGCGGATGTGGGTGACGCAGTATCTTCAGTACCCCTTCCCTGCTGGTCTCAAAATCATTCGCTACGATCAGTATCTGCGAGCCATTTTTGATGACGTTCCCCGACCTCCCCCGCATCATGTTCCGGGGAAAGATCTCATTACGGTTTTTGAAGACACCGACGGAGATGGCGTCTACGATTCCTCCAAAGATGTCATCACTGGTTTGAATATCGCCACCGCTGCGATCTCAGGTCGGGGAGGAATCTGGGTGATGAACACCCCTTATCTGCTGTTCTATCCAGATGCGAATGGAGATGATATTCCGGATGGAGACCCTGAAGTTCGATTGAGCGGGTTCGGTCTGGAAGATACGCATGCTGTGGCCAACAGTCTGGCGTGGGGACCGGATGGCTGGCTTTATGGAGCAATGGGGTCGACCACGACCGCAAATGTTTCGTCAAAGACAACGAAAGATGTTCGCTTCGAAGGACAATGCATCTGGCGATATCATCCGGAGACCGATGTTTTTGAAGTTTTTGCCGAAGGCGGGGGGAATACCTTCTCTCTGGAATTTGACAGCGTCGGTCGTCTCTTCTCTGGCACCAATCATGGCAATACTCGTGGAATGTACTATCCGCAGGGTTCTTATGGTGAAAAGAACTTTGGGAAACATGGACCGCTGACGAACCCGTATGCGTTTGGCTACTTTTCGCATATGGGACATGAAGGGGATCGTGCCCGGTTTCCTCAGACGTTTGTCATTTATGAAGGAGGGACACTGCCGGAACGGTATGCCGGTCATATCATCGCGGCGAATGCCCTGCACCACCGGGTCTGGGGAAGCGCAATTTCTTCGGATGGGTCGACCTATAAAACGGTCGATGATCCGAATCTGGTCGAAACCGACGATACGTGGTTTCGACCTGTGGATGTGAAAGTGGGACCGGATGGGGCCGTCTATCTGGCGGACTGGTACGACAGTCGACTTTCCCATGTCGACCCGCGTGATACATGGCACAAAGAGAGTGGACGTATCTATCGGATTCAGGGGAAAGAGGTCGCTTCTCAGCGGTTTACCGACTTCTCGAAACTTTCTGATTCGGAACTGATCGAACGTTTCACTGATACGAATAAATGGAAACAGTTCACCGCAGTGCGTGTTCTCTCTGACCGGTTGCGGGGAACGAAAGAGGAATCGTCCACACTGACTGAATTACGCATTCTTGCGAACAGTGATAAACCAGGCGCATTGCAGGCATTGTGGACACTGGCTTCAGCACAGCAGGTTCAGGAGTCAGAGTTGACCGCACTGCTTGCACACCCGCAGGAACATGTCCGTCGCTGGGCTGTTCGTCTTCTGGGAGATGCTCGTCAGATTCAACCGGATACGGCACAACGTCTCGTTCAACTGGCGAAAACGGAAGCGAACATTCAGGTTCGTTCACAACTGGCTTCCACTGCCCGACGACTGGCAACTCCTTACGCACTCCCGATTCTGGTGGAGCTGATTCAACAGGATGACAATCTCGCAGATCCACATTTGCCGTTGCTCATCTGGTGGGGGCTCGAGTCGCATTGCGGGGAACAGGTTTGCAACAGTGATCCACAAATAGGAGTTCAACTTTCGACTCAAGAAACGAATTCACCGAGGGCTCAGTTACTCGATTTGTTTCGAGATCAGAAACTGTGGTCTCGTCCAATTGTTCAGCAGGTTCTGGCATCACGTCTGATGCGTCGCTTTGCCCTGGAAGGAATTCAGGAACAGAAATCCGGAACAGACTCCCCTGCCCTGCTGGCCTGTGAACAACTTCTTCAACTGGCTCCGGCAGATGCACGTTCGCTGTTGATGGGAGGTTTTCTGGAGGCCTATCAGGGACGCGAAATTGCTGCTCTTCCGGCGGGATTGAAGCAATCAATTCAAGATTACCAGAAGTCGTTAGGAGAATCGGATCTCGTTCTGGGGGTACGGCTGGGAGACGCTCAGGCGGTGAAGTCAGCGATTCAGGCGATTACCTCAAACAACACCGATCTTCCGACACGATTCGCGTTGATTGAAACGTTTGGGGAAATCGATCTTCCTCAAGCGGTCCCGGCATTACTCGGATTGCTCCGTTCCCCTTCCAGCGGCATCAAGAAAGCGGCGCTGCAATCACTGACACGTTACTCAGATCCCAAGATCGGTCAGCAGATCTGTGCGTTGTTTCAGTCGACATTGCCGGATGAACATGGACTGCGTGAAGCTTCGTTTCGGGTACTTGCAAGTCGCGGGGTCTGGACGACACAACTTCTGGATTTGATTGAACGGAATCATCTCCCGGCGCGAGCCGTTCCTCATGACATCGTTCAACAGTTGCGTCTGCATCCGGACGAACAACTTCAGGAACGAATCAACCGCATCTGGGGACGAACTCGGGAATCGAGTGAAGAGAAAACGGCGGAGATCGCCCGAGTGCGAAAACTTCTCACCGGCACCTCTGCGACCGAAGCGAACATGGCTCAGGGAAAGCAGCTTTACACCAAACATTGTGCGACCTGCCATACCCTGTTCTCGGAAGGAGGACAGATCGGCCCGAATCTGACCGGTTACGAACGTTCGAATCTCGACTTCATGCTGCTGGCGGTCATCGATCCCTCTGCAGGGATTCGTGAAGAATACATCCAGTTTCAAGTCGTGACGGAAGATGGCCGGATTCTCACCGGACTGGTCATCGATCAGACACCGACAACCGTGACAATCCGTTCCGCCAACAATCAGACAACCGTGCTGGCTCGGGAAGAGATCGAGATTCTTCAGGCGATGACATCGTCATTGATGCCGGAAGGGTTGCTGAAAGATCTGTCGGAAGAAGAAACGGTTGCTCTCTTTCAATACCTGATGCAGCCGACACCGACGGCGGTTTCAAAGTCAGGGAAGGAATAGTTGTGAGAGGAATTAGGAGTTAGGAATCAGGCTATTGGGTGGCACCGATTGCTTGCAATCGGTCCGGCGAAGCCGTGAGAGGCCGCAAGCTTGTCTTTCTCCACTCTTTGTTTCTTTCAATTCAGAACGATTCCTCATCTGCCTTCAGGTCTGCGCAGAAGTCGGCAAAGCGCGAATAATGGCCTCGTATGGCTACGCCACCCCGATTGCAAGCAATCGGGGCCACCCATGGTCTTGTCGTCTTTGCATGAGTACTTCTCTTTATCATTTTCATGGCAAATTGCTAAAGCGGTACTTCAGCAGGCGTCCCAGTGTGCGGCAGTAGGGGATCTGATTCATCCATCTGAGTGGGAGTGACAAGCGTGCGATCTGATGAGGATCGTGTCGTGTCTTCTCGCAGGCCAATATGAGACGCTTGTCCCATTCTTCCAGTTCATGCGGATCGTCCACTTTCCATTGAAGACGGGTTTGAGTTGCCCGAATGGAAGGATGTCTGTTCAGCAACCAGACTCCGAGAGAACGGTAAGCATCGAAAATCAGTTCTCCTGATTCGAAATGATTGAGAAGTCGGTCGAGCAGTCTCTTAACTTCCGATTTCGGGAGATAGGGAAGCAATCCCTCGGTGACGATCAGGGTGGGTCGGCTACGTGGAATCCGAGAAAGCCAGTCGTCAGATGTTACGGAAGCTTCGATCAGCGTGTCCCCTGCTCCGAGCGGGAAAATCTGTCGACGAATCTGAATCACTTCCGGCAGATCGACGTTGAACCATTGCACTCCGTCTGATGGATTCAGTCGAAAGTATCGGCTATCCAATCCGCAACCCAGGTGAACAACAATCGCCTGCGGATGTTCATTCAGAAATTCACGAGTCCAGTCGTCCAGAACCTTTGTCCGGATCGCCAGACTGATGACTCCATCTCTCGGAACATGGAGTCGAGAAAAAGTCCCGGCGGGGAATTTTTCGACTGCTTCAAGAGCAAAGCGGTCCTGAAGAAGCGAGTCCGGGAGTTGGCATTCCGCTCCCCTGGCCCACAACGTGATCAACGACGTGGCACTCACACCAGAGAGAACAGATTCAGCATCATTCAATGACATGAATTTCGGGTCACGCCTGTTGTGCAGGGGGCGTCTCTTTTCTGTGAGTCCAGTAACAGCCGAAGCCCAGCAGGATGGCTCCGATCAGTGAGACAACTCCTCCAATGAAAACACTTCGCGGGCGATAAGTCCAGATGATCGTCTGACGCTCTGGAGAACCTTCTACTTTCGCACAACGAAACAACGTGTCGCACGAAGCATCTTCCGGCACAACTTCGTGAGAACATTTCCAGCCGGGGTATCTGAGGTCCCGGAGCATGACCGTTGCCGATTGCGGAGATGTCAGTTCAATGGTGACAGAATTCGGGCGAACCTGCACGGAATGGATTTGTCCGTCGCTGGTATCGAGTAAGGAAACCCGTCCTGAGGCATCGTTCAGTTCATAGAAATAAAATGGATCGCGCCGCGCCAGTGCACGATTCAGAAGAGGGTCTATGACGGGCCCCAAAAAAGTGACCGGCCAGATTGATGTCTCCAGAGGAGATTCCAGCAACAGGTGCGTGACGCCGAATCGGCGTAACCTTGAAACGGCATCCTGAATCTCTTCCGGTTGGCTGAGTGAGAAATCCACTCGAATGAGATCCGATTCGTACACTTCCGGCCCTAATCCGAGATACACCGGAAGAGCGGAAACGTTGAGTAATGTCGGGATGTTCTGTCCCGGAGCGTAAAGTCGTCCCCTTCCCCCCTGCTCCAGGAAAGCTTGCCGCAAGGAGCTTTCATCTCTGTGACGAATTGCGGCATCATTCACCATGATCGCATAGAACACCTGACGCCCGAAATAGGGGCCATTCTGAAATTGATATTGCCGTGATGCCGTCCAGAGATCGATGGCAGTGATGGCGAGTAATAATGCAGTCATGACGACTGCGGGACCAGTTGACCAGTTCCGGCATTTGAGGAACGTCTCCCATGTGGCTCCTGCGAGTAACGCGATCGCCAGCGCGGCCATGATGGAGTAACGTCCCGGCCCTCGGAAGAACCCGAGGCCGGGGAGATTGGAGAAAAGCCATGTTGGCCATCCACTCGCCAGTATGAGTGAAAAGATGATCATTCCCAACCAGCCCCATGGAGAATGAAGCGGTAACTGCTTTCGTATCCCGGGAATTGCCAGTCCGGCGATCGCGAGAAGTAACGGCAGGATTCCCAGATAGAACTGAGCTTCCGCCTGATTTGTGGGAACCGGGACAGATGTGACACTCGGGGTACCCAGTAGTTCATCAAAAGATTTCTCTCCGGTATACCAGCCCCAGGGGTTCCATAATTGGGAGAGCGCCTTGATCGGAAGATGGCCATATGCCGGAGCAAAGACTTCACTCACCTGCTGGCGCTGGCTAAGTGATTTCAATTCCCATGTCGGCATCAATTGAACGCCGGCAAGAAGAAAGCCGATCACGATCGCTGAGCCGAGTCCGACAAGACTCCGTCTGGAGAATGGAGAGACCGGTCTGGCGAGACCGCCGTCGGAGGCATTCGCTTTCTTCTGTCCCACCAGCCATGGAAGCGGGATCAATGCCAGTAATGTGATGAACGCAAGATTATAATGTCCTGCAAGAAGATCCAGTCCAAGGAAGAGAGCCGTGAATCCCCAGTAGCGACGTTGGCCGGTCTGGAGGAACGCGGTGGCTCCCCACAGAATCCAGACGAACCACGCTCCGCCGATGATGGCCCATTCCAGACAGATTCTTGCAGGGAACCAGCCGTACACAAATACGACGGCCGCAAGGATGCTTCCGTTCCAGTTCAACCCCAGTCTCCGTGTGAACGCAATTGTTCCGACGAAAGCGAAGAGGTAATGCCCGAGCTGACTGATGTTGTAGGCTGTATTCAGAGAGAAGCAGCGATACAGCACCAGATTGGGGGGATAGAGCGCTGCCGTCTGGCTTTCTCCCAGGACGGGATATCCAAATCCGACCAGCGGATTCCAAAGAGGAATTTCTCCCTGTTTGAGAGATTCCGCAAGAAGTTGTTTCTGTGGAAAGAAATAGGGGTAAATATCCCCGCCGATCAACCCTCCCCCCTGCCAGAGAGGCCACCAGAACATCCATGACAGGGTGACTGCCAGAATGATCAGGCACAACCAGGGACCAGCAACGAATGTCTGGCGATGGGGCGTGGAAATTCGAGGCATTGAGAGTCACTTGTCTGAGAGATGCAAGGTGAGAAGATCGACCAGAATGATGCACAAGTTTACACTGTTGACTTCTTTGAAATTTGGTCTTTCACCGTTTGACGAATCCGGCATATGATCTGCATCAGCAAAATCTGCCGGAGTCAGCCGAGTCATGAAGATCATCGGTTTTCCGGCCATCAACAGCGTAATGCATCGAGATTCGTGAAAAAAGGCCCGGTTTCGGTCCTCGACCTCATCGGAACTCGAAAAGTGACAGATTGTCACTTGTGATTCTGACAAAACTCGGTTGAAACAATTGCAATGGCAGGAAGCCGCATGACTGGTCTCGCGACAACATCTTCTCTGGTGGAACCCGTTTCTCCTCTCCGCCGGGATACGACTCTCCTGCTGAACGGATTGACCGATCATTGTGAGGTCTCCCTTCTGATGAATCGTGAATGAACCGGATGGGTTCCGTTCCTCCGACATTCATACGCGGTTCTGATTTCGTCCGTTCATCCTTCATTGAACTTCCTTTCGACACTCCTATTTAAAGATTTCGGTCTCGCTTCAATTTCGGAGCGTGATCCTGCAGGAGAACTTTCATGATGCGACTCTCCGCACCGGTAGCCCTGACGTTTCTAATGTCCGCCGCAGTCGTTTTCGGCCAGGAACCTCGGGGAGTTCTCTACGATTTCACCGCGGTCTGGTGTGCTCCCTGTCAGCAGATGGCCCCGATCGTTGAAAAACTGCAACGGGAAGGATTGCCCATTCAGAAGGTGGATGTCGATCAACAGCGGGATCTGACCGCACGATTTAACATTCAACAGATGCCGACATTCCTTCTCCTTGTCGATGGCAAGGAAGTCGACCGTGTCACGGGACGAATGACCGAATCCGACCTGCGACGCATGGCAGCCCGAATTCCCACACAAAAATCAGCCGCCAGTGCCTCCGCCCACAATCCGCTCGTGAATGCCAGCCGATCATCCGGACAGATTCCCATTGAACTGGGACAGGCGGCTCCCCTGGTCCGCCCTGCCCCGATTCAACCGGCCCGTGACGAGGTTCGTGTCGCTGAAACAGAACAGAAACGAGGGATCCGGGACCTGATCCCATTCGGTCGCAAAGACAAAGCGGAAACACCTGCGGTGGTTCGGGGAAACGATTCTTCCGTTGGTGGCATTGATTTCGGCACGAGCAACGTCTCAGTAGAGACCCCGGCCGATCCAATGGATTCGAGCGTTCGCATTCGAGTCATTACCAACGGACGTATTGACCTTGGCTCTGGTACGGTGATCTCCAGTCAGCAAGGGATCTCACAGATTCTGACCTGTGCCCATATTTTCAATGGATTCTCTGACGACTCCCGTATTGAAGTGGATCTGTTTGAAAATGGACGCCCGGCGCAGTTTCTTGCCCGACTGATTAAATACGACAAAACATCGGATATCGGTCTGATTTCCATTCCGACGACATCGGTCATTCGTTCCTCCAAAGTGGCCTCAGTGGAACATGCTCCGAAAGTGGGGGAGTCTGTCTCGGCGATTGGATGCAGCGGAGGAGAAGAACCGACTCGTCAGCAATCCCGTATCACGGACATTGATAAATTCGATGGCCCTCATAACCTGCTCTGTGTTGGAGTGCCTGTTCGCGGGCGATCCGGCGGCGGATTATTTAACGGTCACGGTGAAGTGATTGGTGTTTGCAGTGCAGCAGATGAACCGGCTCAACGGGGCTTTTACTCAGGTCTGCTGGCGATTCATCAGCTTCTGGATCAGTGCTCTCTGGCTCATCTTTATCAACCCGCTCCGAAAGTGGAGGCTCCGTTCGCAGCGAACGACCGGACTCCTTCATCTCCGTCAGACTTTGGTTCAGCGGGAACTCCCCGAGAACTGGAATCGTCTCCGTTCGCGTCAATGCCACCCCAGCAATCCGCACCAGCAACAACTCCGTCTTCCATGGCAATGGCTGGAGGAATGGCGCCTTCCTCACTTGATGTTCAGGCCGGAGGGGCCGAAGTGGTCGTCATTATCCGCGATCCGGCCCAACCAAATGCTCCGAATCGTGTTGTGATTCTGCATCAGGCCAGCCCGAAGTTCCTGTCTTATCTGTCGGGAGAACTGAAAGAGGGGGCGATTGATACCGGTCTTCTGGGAGCCGCTTCAACAGGACAACATGTTCCTGAGATTGAACGGTCTCTGCGAAACGACACAATGTCACAGGCGAACCCGATGCCGGTCGCATCCCGACCGTTCCCTTCCAATCGTCCTCTGCATGCGACAGAAGCAAAACCGGCGATGCAGCCGACAACGATGTCCCGCCCGGTCATTCCCAAGAAGTACAGCCGCTCACGAGAACCATAAGCCGGACCATTCAGAGGAACCACGGAAAGAACGGAATACACGAAACGGAAGAGATCAGAGCAGTTTGTTCGAAAAGAGTCTTTCGGGAATCAGGCAGATTATTTTCTGTCTGGTTCCTGTTCTTTTTGGTTCGCGTCCTGATTCCCGTTGAATCGGCCCAGTGAAACAAATTCGTTGCCCACAGGAGACGTTTTTGAGACAGGACAACTCCCGCACCCGGCGCTGCATCCATGACCAGCCCGCTTCTTCGACCAGAGCGGCCGTGCCAGCCAGATGGCAGCCAGTAACACACAGATCAGAGCGAGCGGTGTCTGCCAGTCCATTTCTGTTCCTGTGATATGACTGTGAAAGAAATTCAGGGGGAGACTCACGCAAAGGCGCTAAGGCGCAAAGATTTACGATAACGTCGTTCGCTGTGAATAAAACGATACGAACAATTCAAACTACGAATAAGACGAATCGTACGAATCAATTGGGATGAATCCCTCTATCAAAAATCAATGTTCGTATCGGGAGCAGATCTCTCTACTGAATATTGTTTACTGATCTCTTCAAGTAAAACAGAGGAATTCACGCAAAACGTAAAATAAAAATCTTTGCGCCTTAGCGCCTTTGCGTGAGTCTCTTTCTTTTTCTTTAAAACAGACTTATCCCAGGATTGCCGTTCCAATCTGATAAACCAGAAGTGCACCGATATAAGCTAAGACGGTCATGTAGACGAAGGTAAAAATCGGCCAGCGCCAGCTGTTGGATTCGCGTCGAATGACCATTAATGTTGCTCCACACTGAGCACACAGCGCGAAGAAGACCATCACCGAAAGGGCCACCGGTAAGGTGAATAACGGGGCACCATCCGGCCATGTTGCAGACTGCAATGTACTGATCAGTCCGGGACTCTCTTCGTCGACATCTCCCCCAAGGCTGAAAATGGTTCCCATGGTCGCGATAATGACTTCGCGCGCCGGGAAGGAGGCAATCGCTCCGATGCCGATACGCCAGTCCCAGCCGAGTGGTTTCACGAAGGGTTCAATCCCCTTCCCCGCCCGTCCCAGAAAACTTTCCTGAATCAACTGACCACTCAGCAAGTTAGCCTGTTCATCCATTTCCTCACGTTGAGCCTGCCATACTTCCAGTTGAGCGGCGAGGGAGGCTTGCTCGCCAGTGGTTTCTCCGGCTTCTTCCAGTTCGGCCAGTTTCTCTTCAGCAGGGATGATCTGTTCGTCGAGTTGTTCCATCTGCGCTTCGAGACGGTGTTGTTCCGTATGGTCGCCGGGGAAATATCCGGCGGCCCAGATCAGAATTGTCACACAGAAGATGAGAGTTCCGGCTTCGACGAGGAATGCCTTGGAGCGGTCTTTCACCCGATCGAGAACGATCCAGAGAGAGGGCCATTTGTATTCCGGCAATTCCATCACAAATGGAGGAGTCTCTCCTTTAAAGAATGTTTTCTTTAACAGCCAGGCGACCGG
>DATMFC010000158.1:0-16724 GCA_035556335.1 Planctomicrobium sp.
GTCTGGTCTGCACCGCGCCGAACAGAGTCAGGACCAGGCGACCGCGCTGTTTCAGATCGCCCGTGCGATGGCTGCCTGTCAGACTGAACAGGACTTGTGCGAAATCGCCCTGAACGGACTGATGTCGCATTGTGGGGCCACTCTGGGAGGAATCTTTACGACGCCGGACGGAACATCAAACTCCAGTCTCAGCCGACTGGTTCCTCGGCTGATTGTCGGAAACCGCCCTGCCTCGGCCTTCTCCTCGTTTCTGACGCGCGTGGCGATTGAGGATCAGGATGCCATCCTGGCTCATGACATCCCCGGTCATGCCTCATTATCAAATCAGGCCAGCCTTTCTGCATTGCAGGCCAAAAGTGCCATCTGTTCTCCAATTCGACACGCAGGAGAAGTTGTCGGCGTGGTTCATCTGTACTCCGTCCAAAGCGGAATCGGAATGACACAACAGGATCTGGAGTTTGTGTTGGCGGTTGCAGACCAGTTGGGAGATCAACTCTCCTCTCTTCACCAGCGGGTCAAGCTGGAAGTGGGTCTGGACCGCGCCCGTCGACACGTCAACGATTTACAGAATCTGTTGAGAGTGGAGACAGAACTGGTTGGCAACAGTCCTAAAATGGAAGATTTGAGACGGGCTATTGCCCGCATTGCGCCAACGGATGCGCTGGTTCTTATTCGCGGAGAGAGTGGCGTTGGAAAAGAACTCGTGGCTCGTGGGGTCCATTTCAACAGTAAACGGAAAGATGGTCCGTTTGTCTGCGTGAACTGCGCCGCTCTTTCGGAAAGTCTGCTGGAAAGCGAACTCTTCGGCCACGAAAAAGGAGCGTTCACCGGGGCTGCATCCCGCCGCGCCGGTAAATTTGAACAGGCACATGGAGGAACACTCTTTTTGGACGAAATCGGAGAGATGAGCCCGGAAGTCCAGGCCAAGTTTCTTCGTGTTCTTGAAGGACAGGCCTTTGAACGCGTGGGAGGCGGGGATCCCATCGCCGTCGATGTCAGGGTTGTCACCGCCACGAATCGGGATCTGGAAGAGGCGGTTCGGGAGAAACGATTACGAAGAGACCTTTTCTTCCGTCTTCAGGTAATTGAAGTGACAGTCCCTCCATTGCGGACTCACCCCGAAGACATTCCCGCCATCGCCCAGCACTTCCTGCATCGGTTTGCCTCGCAATCACACCGTCGATTGCATGGCTTCACGCATTCTGCATTGCAGAAACTTCAGATGCACGACTGGCCGGGGAATGTCCGCGAGTTGAGAAACGTTGTCGAACGTGCGGTCATTCTTGCGGAGTCCGAATACCTGACGGCTTCCGATATTGTGCTGACAAAGCTCAATCTGGGACTGGAGAAAGAATCTTCTTCCCTGACCCCCTCATCCGGAGGAACGCCGGTGACGGGTGCTGGCACTGCTTCCGAAGCGGACATCTGGGAAAGGTATATTCGACAGAATGCCACGCTGGATGAGATTGATCGGGTCTATATTGAAGCGGTCCTGAAATCAACTTACTGGAACAAGTCCAAGGCGTCTCGCATTCTTCAGATTGAACGCACGACACTTGACCGACGCCTAAAGAAGTATGGCCTGGCTCGCCCCGGTAGTGAGGGGGAAGACGATGATGACAACGACTCGGAATCGTTTGAAAGTGGAACGGATTCTGACTTTGAACGTCCGTCGTAAACGGTGATGTCACACCTTGAATAAAAAAGGTCTCATCCCTTCTGATCATGCAGAAGGGGGAGACCTTATTCTGATAGCGAAAAGCGTTGCACATGCAAGGGGATAGCCAATGGTGAATTGCTCACCATTATGCCAGGCGTCCCATTTTGCCATTCTGGTAATCGACAATGGCCTGACGGATTTCTTCCTGAGTGTTCATCACGAACGGTCCTCGTCCGTAGACCGGTTCCCCAATCGGTTCGCCACTCAACAGGAGAATCATGGTCTCTTCAGTGGCTTCGATCTGAACGTTGGTTTCTTCACGAGACAGGCGGACAAGATCAACTCCTTTCGCGGATGTGGTTCCGTTAACGGTGACCGCTCCTTTCTGCACGATGAGCAATGCCGTGTGACCTTCCGGAACCGACAACGTGACGGAATGCCCGGCATTCAATCGGAGATCCCATGCGTTGATCGGGGTAAAGGTTTTCGCCGGTCCTTGTGTTCCCTGAAAATCTCCAGCAATGACACGAACAGTTCCACTTCCATTCGGAAGTGAGACACCCGGGATTTGCTGACTGGTGATCTCTTGATATTTTGGCGGGGACATTTTGTCTTTTGCCGGAAGGTTGACCCAGAGTTGAACCATCTCCAGCGTTCCTCCCTCTTGAGAGAAACGCTGGCTATGAAACTCTTCATGGACCAGACCAGACGCCGCTGTCATCCATTGGACATCCCCCGGGCCGATCGATCCATGGCTGCCACTGGAATCGCGATGTTCCAGTTCTCCCTGATAGACAATCGTCACCGTTTCAAATCCACGATGCGGATGTTCTCCCACCCCCCGCTTGGCTTCTGCCGGAGCAAATTCATAGGGACCGGCATAATCCAGCAGCAGGAACGGGTCAAATTCGTCCCCCTCCTGATAAGAAAACAGGCTGCGAACAGGGAACCCGTCTCCTACCCAGTGTTGCGGAATGTTACGAACGATCTGACGAACAGTCTTCATGGCAATGCTCTCCTTCGACTTTTACTTACGAGCGTTGTAACTCGTGATCAAGTTACGATACGCAGGCAGGTGGTTGGAGAAAAGAGCCCCCAGTCCTTCGATGTCATTTCGCCAGTCTCTGTGCAGTTCGCAGGCGAGGCCGAACCAGGTCATCAGTTGGGCTCCCGCCGCTTCCATTCGGGCCCAGGCGGCGTCGCGCGTGGTCTTATTGAATGTTCCGGAGGCGTCAGTGACGACAAAAACTTCATAGCCTTCTTCCAGGGCCGACAGTGCCGGAAATGCGACACAGACTTCCGTCACCACTCCGGCAATGATCAACTGCTTCTTGCCGGTTTTCTTCACGGCAGCAACGAAGTCCTCATTGTCCCAGGCATTGATCTGCCCCGGTCTGGCGATGTACGGGGCATCTGGAAACAATTCGAGCAGTTCCGGAACCAGTGGACCATTGGGGCCCTGCTCGAAACTGGTCGTGAGAATCGTCGGCAGATTGAAATACTTCGCCGCATCTGCCAGAGCGAGAACATTATTCTTGAATTCATCCGGAGAGAAATCCCCCACGATATTGCAAAGTCCCGACTGGTGATCAACCAGCAATACGGCGGCGTTGTCCTTATCGAGTCGACGATATTTAAAATTGCTGCTCATCAGTCATCTTTCGGTGATTCAGTGTTTTGGAAACACAAGTGGACCCGCTTTACTTTCTATATAGAGTTCATAGCTTCAGTCTCCCGGTAATGCAATAAGGCATTTTACGGCATGTCTCTGTGGGGATCTTGCTGAGCAATTGCTCAGGGCATTTTCTTGTTTCAAGATGGGAAATCTTCGGGAGGGCGAAGCTCCTGCCAAGCCGCATGGAAGATGACGCTTTCCATAGTTTGCGGCTTGGCAGGAGCTTCGCCCTCCCCGGAGATTTTCAATAAATCGCAAGCACCGAGCAGTTGTTGCCGGTCAGTACACATCGGTTGACAGAGTGAGTAAACTCGCACTGTTGTAAAGCACTGATATCAATGTCGTCCTGAGAACACTGCGATTCATAAAGAAGGATTCGGGAAATGCGTTTCGCTGGATTATCCTGTTCGCTGTTTGTCTGTTTTGTCGGTTTCTGTTCTCATGATGCCATGGCTCAGGCTCCCCAGACTCATACCGATGAATCGAAAGTCCCGCAGTACACCTTGCCGGATCCTCTTGTTTTTTCAGATGGCAAACCGGTCATCAGTAAGGAAGACTGGATTGAACGCCGCCGACCACAGATCCTCGAACTGTTCACTCGTGAGGTTTACGGAAAGTCTCCTCCGGCTCCGGCAACAGTGAAGTATGAAGTCATCTCAGTGAAGGAGGATGCTCTGGACGGCAAGGCGATTCGCAAGGAAATCGCCGTGACACTGGTAGAAAAGCCCTTGCCGGTCGTCATGACCATTTTATTGTATCTGCCGAAATCGGTTGAAAAAGCCCCTGTGTTTTTTGGGCTGAACTTCTGGGGAAACCACGCCATCACCCCGGAGACGGACGTTCAACTCAACCCGAACTGGATGACCAGCAGGGCAGAGGGCGTTATTGACAGCCGGGCAACAGAAGCCTCACGAGGCACCCGTACCAATCGCTGGCCGGTCTCACTGTTGATCGAACGCGGATACGGTCTGGCGACTGCTTATTACGGAGACATCGACCCGGACTTTGACGACAGTTTCAAAAACGGAATTCACCCGGCCTTTCTGAAAGAAGGACAGAAAAAACCTTCAGAAGAGGAATGGGGAAGCATCGCCGCCTGGGCCTGGGGATTGAGTCGGGGACTGGATGCTCTGGAACAGATTCCCGGAGTTGACGGAACGAAAGTGGCCGTGCTGGGGCATTCCCGTCTGGGCAAAACCTCACTTTGGGCAGGAGCCAGCGATCCCCGTTTCGCGATCGTGATCTCGAATGATTCCGGATGTGGTGGAGCCGCTCTCAGTCGACGGCAGTTCGGGGAAACAGTCGCCCGAATCAATCATTCCTTTCCCCACTGGTTCTGCGACAACTTCAACAAGTACAACGACAAAGAATCTGAACTTCCTGTCGACCAGCATGAACTGATCGCACTCATTGCTCCCCGTCCAGTGTACGTCGCCAGTGCGACGGGAGACCTGTGGGCCGATCCGAAAGGAGAGTTTCTGTCAGCAGTTCACGCCGATCCGGTGTATCGACTACTGGGAACAGACGGCTTTGGTGGAGAGGCTCCTCCGCAGGAAAGTCCTGCCCCGGATCACCCTCTCAAGACCGGAACGATTGGCTACCACCTGCGAACCGGCAAGCACGATCTCACCACATACGACTGGGAACAATACCTCGACTTCGCCGACCGCCATTACAAGGCCGCGCAGAAGTGAACAGTAGATATAGGGGGCATGGAGCACCAGAGCTTTTGCTTTACTGAAAATCACTCGGGAGGGCGAGGCTCCTGCCGAGCCGCAGACCATGGAAAGCGTTCTGTTTCATGCGGCTCAGCAGGAGCTTCGCCCTCCCGGCAGTTGGCTATTTTGAAACAAGCAAAAGTCCTCCATGGACCACGAAGCCAACGATGGAAGCGGTGCATTCCGCAACTCCCAGTCAATCGTGAGGAAGGGGTTGTGTTCAGAAAACGTTTTCGTGCGGAATGCACCACTATTTCAGAAGTTGCCGTATGTCCCCGACGAATGCTACGCATTGTCTCGTATCGCTGAATCTTCACGACGGAGTTGAACAATTCGAGTTATTGCCCGGAAACTTCCAGACTGAACTCCGTTGTTTTCCGGGAAACCGAGATTTTCAGGGGGCTTTTTTCCGGTGTGTGGAATCTTGATGCGACACGGTATTCTTTCAAGCCTGCAGGAAGTTTCCCTTCCGGCCCTTCCGGATCAGGCGGCATGATCGTGATGACATAGTCGCCGAGGGCAATCTGCGAAATTTTCACTTCCCCCTGTTCATCCAGCGTGCCGCTTCCTCCTTCGCCGGTTTCGAAGTTGTACAGGTCGACGACCCCGATCGTAAGCGGCTTTCCATCGCTAGAGATTCGTAAAAGGATGTCCGTTCGAGGAATCCCAGCGCGGGGCGTACGCTGACACCCCGCCGCACAGAGCAGGAACATCATCTGACGCCGTGATAACAACACCACAGACTCCTCTTTGTTACACCCATCGGTGCCAGCGGGATCCTCACTTTTTTCCGACGAACTCTTCAGTCCTCATCAATGAAATAACACAGGACGCAGCTTGCCACCAGATGATTCCTGCTCGAAAAGTGAGATCAGAATGCCCCCACGACATGGCCATCGTCGCGGACAGCAATTCGGCGAAACGTGTCCATGTTGATCTGCTCTGCGATAAAACGGACAGAGCCATCGCCAAAGAGACCATGAATTCCTCCAGTATGATAAGAATTCATAATATGATTGACTTCAAAACGGCTGTTGGCACTACTGGGAGCGTTGGATACCCAATAGGAATTAATCGGGTGACGAACGGTTGACAGGCCGCCGACATATCCCGAGCTGGAAGTGATCGATGAGATGTCCTTCCAGGCAGCCGCTGATTCTGGGGTTCCGATCGTACCGTTTGTGGTATTCACCACCACCCCATGCCAGCCTCCCAGGGGACTGGCGCTGAACTGACCGGTTACCCGTGGGCTGCCACTCCCTTCGGTTCCGATAATCTGACCGGACTGCTCTGTGATCATGAGGACATTGGATGATCCATCTGTAAAGTCTCGCAACTTCACCCCCGCATACAGTTTGAAAGCGCCATTTTCACAGAATGTTCCTCCTTGGACCGCATTTGTCCCGGTGCAGACACTGGAGTCTCGACCGGCCGGATCGGGGGTTGCCCCTGCCACTCCCACATAGTGCGGAATCATCATTCCTCCCGCAGAAAGGGACATGCTGGCACTGTCGCCCAAAGCAGGAAAAGGACTGGATGGGCACAAAAAAACGGGTGGAAAGACCGTTTGCAGGATTGTCTGAAGCGATGAGGCATTGTTTCCATTGAACGTCTTCTTGAAGTCGATCTGATTGTAAGCTGCCGCCTGATCAATCCCCGGCAGGATAAAAGCTCTCCAGTTCGCATTATTGGCCCCCACCGGAAATGCAGAATACGCCTCGTGATGATTATGCAATGCCAGTCCGATTTGCTTGAGATTATTCTTGCACTGGCTGCGACGGGCGGCTTCGCGGGCCTGCTGCACGGCCGGTAACAGAAGAGCAACGAGAATCGCAATGATCGCTATCACCACCAGTAGTTCGATCAAAGTAAAGCCGCTTTGACAAAGACGCGATCGGTCAAATTTTGAGCGCCGGCGAATTCGTGTTTTCATTGACCACATCTCCCGATATTAGAGCTGTCTGCTTGATCATGTGCCTGCCCATACCAGATTACGGCAGCGCAGTGTTCAGACAAGAAAAAAAACGGCATTCCGCGTTGTGAGGACGAGGAAGTTATTTTGCAAACGGCTCTGGACTAAATTAATCCTTGTTTCACTCAAGGACCTGCATGACACAACCTTCTCAGCTCCGTTCTACAACGGTTCAGGCAAAAAGATTGATCGCAATATCAGCAATTGCTATACCGGCAGAGGACAAATTGAATGAGGTCGTGAAAGGCATCATTGAAAGTGTGTTTTTGACAGGGAGTCGAAAGCAGCTGAAAAGGACCGCAATCGTTGATTTGTGATCGAGTCCCTCGGGCAGTTGTCCGAAATGACCATCAATTAAGCGAGATTGCTTTTTTTCTCAACAATTCCGTTTGCCCAAGTGCCTGTCATCGTCCGGGTTAGTAAAATTCGAAGAAGATATTCGTGACAGGCAGGAGACCAAAGATCTACGGAGAATCGCAATACATCATGCCCAATGAGAATTTCCTTGCTCAAGAGTTTGAGAAAAAGACGAAATCCCATTTGATGGAACGTGAAATGCTTGCATTGTATGGTGATATCAGGTAGTTTTCTTGAGTGCTGCTCGAAAAGTCCTCCCGCTCTATTCTGCTCGATTCCTTCCTTACGGTCCGACTTCTGCCCGTTCTCACCGGGATGAAGCGAACATCCTTGCCGAATCAAGAGTCGACATGAAAGTACAACTCTTTCGAATCTGGATACTTGCCGGCGCCCTGTTTGTCGGTGTTTTGCAGCCATGTGCCGCTGACGACACGTCTCAGGCAAATGCGGTGCAGCCGGAAAAATCCTCGGACTCCGCCGCGCGGTCAGAGATTCTGTATGAAACACATATCCGCCCCATCTTTAAGGCGATGTGCTTTCAATGTCACGGAGAGGAGGCGGAGCATCAAGGTGGGTTGGACCTGAGGCTCGTTCGCCTGATGGTCGCTGGAGGAGATTCCGGTTCCGCCATCAAGGAGAAAGCCCCCACTGAGAGCCTGCTCTGGCAGCGCATCGAATCGGACGAAATGCCGGAAGGTGAGAAGAAACTCTCGGCAAACGAAAAAAATCTCATTCGACAATGGATTGAGGCGGGGTGTCCCACTCTCCGTCCCGAACCGGAAAACGTCGAGGATGCACGCTATACGCCGGAGGAGTTGGCGCACTGGTCATTCCAGCCGGTTCAGCGTTCGCCGGTGCCCGCTCTCGCCGGGATGGAAATCGCGTCTCCAGTGGATGCGTTTATTGCAGAACAACTCGTCAAAGCCGGGCTCTCCTTTTCGCCAGAAGCCGACCGGAATACCCTGATTCGGCGGCTTTGTTTCGATCTGACAGGCTTGCCCCCCACTCCAGAGCAGATTCAAGAGTTTGTTCGTGACGACTCGCCGAATGCGTATGAACGGCTCGTCGATTCCCTTCTCGCATCGCCTCATTACGGCGAACGCTGGGGACGCCACTGGCTGGATGTCGCCGGTTTTGCAGAGACGGAGGGAGCCTTGGTGAAAGACGCGCCACGCCCCCATGCCTGGCGCTACCGCGACTATGTGATCAACTCTCTGAATGAGGATCTTCCTTACAGTCAGTTCCTTGTGGAACAGCTTGCCGGAGATGAACTGATCAACGGGACGGTCGATCCAGACAATCCGGAACATGTGCGACTCTTGGCGGCGACGGGGTTCCTTCGCATGGGGCCTGATGTGACTGGAGCTGAGAACACATTGGTCAATCGCAATCAGGCAGTCGCCGATCTCGTTTCCATTGTTTCAACTGCGACAATGGGAGTGACGATTGGTTGCGCCCAATGTCATGACCATCGTTATGATCCAATTTCTGCGGAAGACTATTACCGCTATCGGGCCATTTTCGACCCGGCGGTTCCAGTGACAAGTTGGAAACGCCCGCAGGACCGCCTGCTGGATGTCACTCCCAAGACCATTCTCGATGAAGAAAAGAAAATTGAAGACGAGGCCAAAGAACTGCTGAAGGTCTTGAACGAAGCGAAACAGGTGATTGCTCAGGCGGAATACGAAAAGGTACTTCAGGAAGTTCCAGAAGCAGAGCGGGAAACACTCGTCGCCATTGTCGAGAAGGCCGCCAAAGACCGAACGAAAGAAGAACAGGCTCACCTCGCCCGTTTTCCACGGCTCCACCCGGTTCCCATCATTCAGCAGCGGTTGAATCTCTATAATCCTGCTGAGCTGAAAAAACTGGATGGGCAGCAGAAAGCAATCGACGACCTGCGCGCTACTAAACCGCCCCGAGTGATGGTCATGGGAATTTCTGAAAAGAAAGCACCTCTCCCCAAGAGTTCGGTCCTGTTTCGAGGAGACCCCGAACAGCCGATTAAAGAAGTCACTCCGGGAGAGATTTTTGTCATCGCACGGTCTCTCGACAATCCAACCATTGACGAAAAGGCCGAGAAGATCCCCTCATCCGGCCGTCGTCTGGCCTATGCCCGACTTCTGACAAACGGAAACCATCCTTTGACCGCTCGCGTCGCCGTGAACCGGGTCTGGATGCATCATTTCGGCAGTGGGCTGGTCAGAACTCCCGGAGATTTCGGGCTGGCGGGCGAGGAGCCCACTCATCCGGAACTCCTCGACTGGCTGGCAAATGAACTCACTGAAGGGGACTGGCGACTGAAGCGAATTCATAAGCTGATCGTCACTTCGCGAACATACAGACAGGCGTCTCAGCGCACTCCTCAGTTGGATGCGGTCGATCCGGAAAACCGTTTGCTGGGACGCATGAATCTGCGCCGTCTGGATGCGGAATCTATCCGTGACGCCATGCTCTCTGCCAGCGGCAAACTTTCCGAAAAAGTGGGAGGTCCTTCGATTCCGGTAGGACGGGAACTGGACGGTCGAGCCGTCATCGGGGAAGAGATTTACCGCAATTCGCTCCCCTTCGGTGTGAAGGATATCGGTGACGAAAAGTTTCGCCGCAGTGTCTATATCCAATTCCGCAGGAATGTTCCCCTCACCGTTCTCGAAGCATTCGATCTGCCGGTCATGACTCCGAATTGTCAGGATCGAAAAGAAACGAACGTTGCTCCTCAGGCACTGCTGCTCTTGAACGATTCTTCAATAATTGCGATGGCAGAGGTAATTGCACGTCACCTGATGCCGAACAGTGAAATGGACGATTCCCAATGGGACAAGGCAATTGATGATCTGTTTCTTCATCTACTCTCGTCCTCGGCAACTCCTGAAGAACGGGAATTGTGTCGGAAATTCATGACACAGCAGATGAAGCACCTGCAGGCAGTCACGGATACTGCCTGGAAGAACAAATTGAAGAAAGAACCTGATCTGATTCAAGTGGGAGCGTTCGCGTCACTTGCTCAATCCGTGATGGCAACCAATCGATTTTTGTACGTGGAATAGATCACGGTTCGTCCCCTCTGCCCCGCAATGAAACGTTCTTCAAGAGGTCGTGAATCCTCCAGGACAAAAAATCAGGAAGACTGAAATGACCGCAAAACTCTGTTCACGTCGGCATTTTCTTTCCGCCTCCGCATTTGCACTGGGAGGAATGGCATCGTCCATGCTGCTGAAACAGGACGGATTGCTGGCGGCGGAGGTAGAGAACCTACTGCAACGACCTGCCGACCCTCAAGTCTTCGACATGACGCTCAAAGAACCGCATCATCCCCCTCAGGCCCGGGCGATGATCTCGATGTTCATGATCGGCGGACCCAGCCAGATCGACATGTTCGACCCGAAACCCGAGCTTTGGAAGCGGCACGGCGAGGAGTTTCAGGGGGAAATGAAATTCGACAATGCCGGCCAGGCCAGTCGTAAGATTATGGCTCCGATTGCAAAGTTTCACCCTCGTGGTGAATGCGGAATGGAACTCTCGGATCTGGTTCCGTACCTGGGAGAGATTGCTGACGACATCACTTTGATCCGCTCCATGCACACCGGAGTCAACAATCACGTCCCGTCGATGTTCGCGCTGAACACAGGTGTCGGACTCGCCGGTCGTGCGACGCTCGGTTCCTGGCTTGCCAGCGGTCTGGGAAGCGAATCGCAGGAGCTTCCCGCTTATGTCGCCATGACGCACAAAAGCGGCATGCCTCTCATGGGAGCCGATAACTGGACCAGTGGAGTCTTGCCTTCGCTGTATCAGGGAACAGTGATTCGCCCGACGAATCCGCGCATTCTCAATCTCGATCCCCCCGGACATCTGGCAGGGGACGCCCAGCGGGCTCAACTGGATCTGATTTCACAACTCAATACCGAACATCTCGAACGGTTTCCCGGGGAAACAGATCTATCTGCCCGGATCGCCGGCTATGAACTGGCGGCAAAGATGCAACTCGCGGCAACGGAAGCTTTCGATCTCTCAAAAGAGACGAAGGAAACGCAGGAAATGTACGGTCTTGATAACCCCAAGACCAAACATTATGCGGAAAGCTGTCTCATTGCCCGCCGTCTGGTGGAGCGCGGAGTGCGTTACATTCAGATCTTTAATAATGGACAATCCTGGGACCATCACGGCGCGATTTCCACGGCATTGCCCAAGTGCTGTGAAGAGATCGATCGTCCCTCGGCCGCACTGATCAAAGATCTCAAACAGCGGGGATTACTGGACACCACGCTGGTTCATTGGGGTGGCGAAATGGGACGACTCCCGGTGGTTCAGCTCCGAGAAGGAGCCGGCACCGAAGGATACGGACGGGACCATAACACCTACGGATTCAGTCAATGGATGGCCGGAGGGGGCATTCGGGGAGGATATGTCCACGGCAAAACGGATGATTTCGGCCATCATGCTGTGGAAGGCGTGGTGACTCATCACGACTATCTGGCCACCGTCCTGCACCTGATGGGACTCGATCATAAACAGCTCAAGTTTCGACTCGGCTCCAGAGAGATTTCCCTGATCGAAAACCCGTCCGCCAGAATCGTGGACGAAATCCTGACATAGAACAGTATCGGTGTTTAGGAACTGGAAATGATTTGTTTCCCTGGTTCTTAGAGCCGCGAACAAAACCCCTCAAGCCACGAACATTTCCTTTCCGCGAGCGGAACAGGGGCGGTTTTGTTAGGGGTTCTTAATTGGCGGCCTGTTGTCCGCTGAATCTCGAGTCGAAGTTCGGGCCAGAGCGATTAATGTGACGCTCTCTTCCAGAGTTCTTCCAGGAGATTCAATGTTTCGTTCACGAGGACCTGTCCTCCCTCCGGGCCGACAATACAGCTTTGAGCGACCGCGCTGTAGCCTCCTCCGGTAACCGCCGTTTGAGTTGGCAGATAGGTTCCTGAGCCGCAAAGCTGGAGGACAAACGTCTGCAAGGCCGGACTGCGGGATTTCATCTGAACTCCATAGTCTGTGAACAATTCGAAATCGTTCGTCACAATAGCAACATCTCCCAGACGGACAGCGTGTAATTCCTGGTCATAATATGGCAATTCAGATTGTTGTTGCTCAAAGCGGTTTACCAGACGACGGTGCCAGTTACGAAGTGTGTATGCAGAAGCGGCATTTGAGCCTTCCAGCTTCACAATCTCTTCTTTAGCCTGGTCGTACTCGTTGCCTGTAATTTGACGATACGGGAGCATGACCGTTTTTACCCGGTGCTCAAAAAGAATATCGTTACGTCGTTCTGGTTTAACGACTTCATAGACATCTTCCCAGGCATTGACAATACGCCGGGCCAGTTCACTTAATCGATCATGTCCTCGAAGTTTTCGCATCCGTTCCTCGGCTGCGTTACGATACATCGGACGGGGGGACTGATCCCCTCCGGCACCTCCCCAGCCCAGCACCATGAGTTGCTTCCCATATTGCTTCTGAAGAGCTTCTCTCACGGGATGCCAGAAATCTGCATTCACTGCAACACCACTGGCTTCCTGGGCAGGGCACGCAATGTTGATAGCGGTTGCGATCAGCTCATCCTTGGCGTTCCAGAAGTAAAGAATTTCGACGCCGTGATCTTCATATCCTTCAATACCACGAAAACTGGCCTGATTCGTCTTCCCATACATCACTGCGGTTCCATCCGCGTAAACGGCGCGACGATTCTGCGCCACGACGGCATGTCCCAACCCCCAGGCAACCTGAGCGGGTTCCCGATTCTTCCAGGCATTGACAATCACAGTTCCAAGCTGCTTCACAAGAAATGCCTGATAATCGGACGGCTGCATGACACCGGAAGCCGGAAGGTCGTACTTCCCATCAACAGTAACTGGGGCGGTATGAGAATGAGTGGCATTCAAGATGATTTTTCCGAGAACATCATGCGGAATGCGTCCAGTCAATTCCCGTCGTACCGACTCATAAAAATTGTCTCCTCCACGAATTTCCAACAGATCACAGGATACAAAAATAGCCTGCTCTATAGATGACTCTTCATTGCGGGTTTCGATCGCCAGGGCCGTCGCCATGCAGGGGGATTCCACTTTCGTTGCGATGCGAACGGCTCTCTGTCCATCCAGAGCAACCGGCTTATTCGGAGTGATACTGATGGTGGACGCCCCGATATAGAGTTGTCCTGCCTGAGCATTCGAACAAGTCCACAGACTGCCGATCATCAACAGATAGATCGAAATGATATTAAGAAGTGTTTTCACCGTGAATTCTTATCTCTCTGCTAAGCCGTATGATTCGTAGGGTGCATGAAGTACGAAGAAATCAGGAGAATGGTGCATTTCGCAACTCCCGCTCCAAAAACAGAGTGTGATTTCCATGAAGGAGCTGTTTCGTGCGTAATGCACCACCACGTCAGAAGTTGCTACATGCATCCTACAAGAGGCTTATCTCTCTGCTGATTCGTATCTCAATATGACATCAACATCAACATGAAAGTATTCTTTTCCCTGGCTCACAGTGAACAGCGTTTCATGAATCGAAACACACGTCCGTCTGGAATAACACGGGCGGGCACTCGGTTGAGAAATTCGCTCTATTTTTTCCAGATTTCGTTCAGGAGATTCAATGTCTCTTCGACGAGAATCTGCCCTCCTTCAGGACCGATTTTATTGCTTTGTGGAATGGCGCTATATCCCCCATGAGAAAGAGCGCGTGTTGTCGGGAGATACGTTCCGCTGCCACAAAGTTGAATCACAAAGGTCTGTAAAGCTGGGCTGCGTGCCTTGATCTGCACGCCGTAGTCGGTAAACAGTTCGAACTCATTCGTCACGATGGCCACATCGCCAAGCTGAACAGCGTGCAAACGCATATCGATAAACTGAGGCGATTTTTGCTGCCGTTCATAACGGTCAACAACCCCTCCATGCCACGCGCGATGCCAGGCGGCATTGACCGGATCGTTTGATTGACTCCAACGGTCAAACTCCTTTCTGGCCTCGGCGACTTGTGCGTCGGTGACTTTGTATTCTGGAAGAGAGATTGTTTTGACCTGATGCTTCAAGGTGACGTCAGAGTGTCGATCCTGCTTCACCACTTCATACACATCTTCCCAGGTGGCTGTGATTCGACGAGCCCATTCCTTCAGGCCGTTTAAGCCACGCAGTTTTCTCATACGCAATTCGGCATCTCTGCGATAGAGATGTGCCGTTGCCTGATCGCCTGCGGCTCCAGCCCAGGCGAGAACCAGCAGTTGCTCGCCATATTTTTTACGTAATTGCTCACGGACGGGATGCCAGAAGTCTGCATCCACTGCAACACCACTGGCTTCCTGGGCGGGACACGCAATGTTGATAGCGGTTGCGATCAGCTCATCCTTGGCGTTCCAGAAGTAAAGAATTTCGACGCCGTGATCTTCATATCCTTCAATGCCACGAAAACTGGCCTGATTCGTCTTCCCATGCATCACTGCGGTTCCATCCGCGTAAACGGCGCGACGATTCTGCGCCACAACGGCATGTCCCAGCCCCCAGGCAACCTGAGCGGGTTCCCGGTTCTCCCACGCCTGAACGATGAGATCTCCGAGTCGTTTGAACAGGAATTTTCGATAGTCCTGCAGTTGCATGACCCCCTCACTGGGAAGATCATGTCGACCATCCATAATCAATGGGCCGGTGTGTGTGTGCGTTGCATTGATAATTAATCGATCAATCAAACTTTCCGGTAAACGACCTTGCAACTGCTCCCGGACTGGTTTGTAGAACTCTTCCGCCTTCCCATAGAAATCACTTCCGCCTCGGATACAAACCAGATCGCAAGATACGAAGATGACCTGCTCTAAAGATTGATCGCCGTCACGCCGTTCAATGACCACGGCCGTTGCCGTACAGGGAGATGCCACCGATTTTGCGATGCGCATCTGTCGCTGGCCTTCCAGAGCAACAGGTTGATCAGGGGTGATACTGACTGTCGCCCCGCCAACATAAAGTTGCCCTGCATTCAGGAAGCTGGCATTAAAAAAGCTGGCATAAAGAAGGATTACAGCCGGGGAGCAGCTGAGGAACCATTTTAAAATCTGCGGCATCATTTGGTCTTCACCCTATTTTTTTTCTTTATCCGATGGAGAGGGCTTTGGGTTTTCCCTGGGAACAATCTGCTGGTCAAATTCGGAGGTTGGAGGGGCGGTCCCTTTCTCCAGAGAGCTGGTGTTTGCTGGTCGGCAACCGTATACATTCGCGGCAAAAGTGAACAACAAACACGAAAACAACACATTCAAATTCTGTTTCATAAATCACACCGCAACATCACATTCAATAAGATCGCGAACAAATGATAAATAATGAGATTCTACAGGTAAGTGATGAAATTCATTCCGTAGGTTCGTTACGGAATCCTTATTACCATTCTCCAATGACTTGACCGTCGGCGCGTGCCAGCAGTCTCTCCCAAAGTGTATCGACGTCGTTATATCCGACATCTGAGGTTCCTGGAGTGGTTGCCACTCCTTTGCTGTCGAAGGAACCGTGGATCGATTCGCTGATAAACCGGACACTCCCATCGGCCAGCAGAAAATGAGCACCTCCCTTATGTTCGCTGGTATAAGCACGCTCCCCTCGCTGAAATCCAGGATATCCTGAAACTGCCGTATTTGAATCCGACTGGTCAGTTCCGACAAGATTGATTTTATACGCTCCCGCGCTGGCAATATCACTGACATTAAGCCCCGCGACTTCAGCACCACCACCAACAGAAATCCCAAAGACCAAGGCCGCCTTGGAATATCTCATCCCCTGCATCGTCAGGTATTCCCAACCTCGTTCTCCAATCGCAATGGTATTGCTAAGTCCATCTGTAATGTCCCCGAATCGTACCCGTTGCTGTCCATTTGCAATCCCCTTGTAGACTGGACTAGAAATTACAGATGTGCCTTCAAGCCTTACATCTTGAAAAATAATTCCGGCGCTGTTGTTGATCACATAGTTCGAAGTGGACGTGTAAAGATTGGGGGTCGCATAGGTAAAGGGACGCGCCGTATTAAGTGTGGGGGCAATGTCTGAAGGGCATCGAAAGACGTCAAGCTTGCGCTGCAGCAGTGGTTGCTTCGTCGTGTTACTCAACGCTCCCCAAAGGCTGACCTTTCCCACCTCAAGCTGATTATAAAGCACTTGCTGTTCAACAAACGGGAGGATGTATGTCCCCCAGCCCCACGCAGAACCGCTTAAGGCCGTTCCAACGTAAGTCTGGCAACGTTGCGGGGGAAGGCATCCATGCACGTCGTGGTAATTATGAAGTGCCAGTCCCAATTGCTTCAAGTTGTTCTTACACTGGGAACGTCGGGCTGCTTCCCGCGCCTGCTGGACCGCAGGTAACAGG
>DATMFC010000159.1:0-3240 GCA_035556335.1 Planctomicrobium sp.
GCCGCGTTACCCGCAAATTTTCATTGAGCCGCCGGCAATCATCCTACTAGAATGAAAGGCACCCCCTCAAACGTCACGGAAAGTCATGCTCCCCAGCCGCTGGATGATTGCTCTTCTTCTTTGCGGATCCGTTTTCGGTTCAGCGAACGCGGTAGGGGATCTTATCCGCCTGCAGAACGGGGGTGAAGCCCGGGGAGTGATTGTTTCAACAGACAAGAAATCAGGAACGACCACGCTTCAAACCCAATCCGGTTCGCTCATCACATTTCCAGACAACCAGATCGACTTCATCTCCCGCCGTTCCGAGAAGGTGGAAGAATATGTCACCCGTTCCAGGCAACTGGAGCCGTCTGTTGAATCACATCTGGAACTGGCGGAATGGTGCCGAATCAACGGACTCCCGGATCAGCGGGAAGAAGAACTGGAACGGGTTCTTGATCTGGATCCAGATCACCCTGACGTCCGCAAGACACTGGGATACGTGCGACACCTCGGTCGCTGGATGACCAAAGATGAAATGATGGCGGAACGAGGGTATTTTCGACACAAGGGACGCTGGGTCACTCAGCAGGAACTGGATCTCCTCGAGAAAAATGCAGCTCAAAAGAGTGCAGAACTGGCGTGGAACTCAAAAATTCGCACCTGGACAGGCTGGCTGACCGGCTCTTCGCCGGATCGTCAGCAGACGGCATTGAATGAGCTTCAGTCGATCCGTGATCCGGACGCCGTGGCTGCCGTGACAAAATTCATGGCGTCCCATCAGGTGCCGGAAGTGCGGTTGTTGTCAGTCAAAACACTGGCGCAAATCCCCGGACTTCGGCCACTTCCTCCGTTAGTGGAACGATATCTGACCGATCCCCATGAAGCGGTTCGGCAGAGTTCACTGCAGGTCATTCTCAAAAGTCACTCTGCCCCGGCAGTTCCCCTTTTGATTGCGGCCTTGAAACATAAGGCAAATCCGGTGATTTGCCGTGCGGCAACCGCGCTGGCGGAGATTGGGAACGAAGAGGCCGTTCCTGCCCTGATCGATGCTCTCATCACAACGCATTCGTATCAGCGTCAGGTTGCCACCCCGGTGGTCAATCGGGGAATTCAGTTCTCATTCGGGGGGACAGTCGCGCCGGGCATGTCTCCAGGGATTCTGCCACCAGATGTCGAAATCGCCTCTCGAACCGGACAGCTTCCATATGGTGTCAATGTGTCACAAAGCCCGTCCCCTCCCATGGTGATGCGTCCGGTGACGATCGTGGAGGAAGTGAAGAATCCGGATGTTCTGACGGCACTGGAGAAACTGACAGGGCAGGATTTCGGGTTTAATGAACGGAACTGGCACCTCTGGTGGGCCGCAAATAAGGGATGACACCGCAAAAAAGCACAAACACATTCCCTCCGGCTGATGTGTCTCAGGATTATCTCGTCACCTGATCATGAACTGCCTATAATTCCATTGATTACAAGCAGGTTCCTCTTTCTAATCTCAGGTCTTGTCCGGCATCGTTATTCGGGTTGCCCGACATGGCAATGGTTCACTAACCCCTTATCAACTCAGTTTCGCAATCCGAATCCAGCCTGAAGACGAAATGCGGCCATGCGCCGTTTTGAAACGACTCGAAACTCCGCTCAACTGCGGGAGAGACTCATATGAACGAATTTGTCGAACCCTTAGGCCCGCGAATTCTGATCCGCAAAGATGGAAGCCGTCAGCAGACGAAGGGGGGAATTGTCCTCCCGGATCAGGCGGAAATTCCAACGATCACTGGTCGCGTCGTTGAAGTGAGTGTCGAAGTTGCCAACGACGACGAATTCCCGATCGCCAAATATGACAAGGTGCTGTTTCACCCCAAGAACGCGATTCCAGTTGATCTTGAATCGAACAATGTGTTGTTCGTTGTTCCGGTGGATGACGTCGTCGCCGTCTTCCGCCGGGCTCCCCGTCCTCAGGAGAGTGACGATGAGGAAGATGATGATGAAGACGTCACCGGTTTCTCCGAGTACGACGATACCGAAGAAGCCTGATTCGGTTGTTCAGGTCTGTATAGATGGCAAAGAGTGAGAGGGGGGCAGAAGAAGTCGAGGCTGTTCCTGTCTGTACCTCCACTTCTTTTCCTCATCGATATGAACCTGAGAACGACTGAAAGTGACTTTTTTCAACGTAACCAACGCTCATTACACGCCCCCCAGGAATCCTCGGTGACACACTCTGACAACAAGACATCTTCTGGCGAGATCGCAGAAGCCCCTGTTCTGGTACGACCAGCGATCGATGAAGATGCCGATGATGTTCTGGAGTTCCTGCAGAAGTTCGTCGACGCGCAACGGATTCTTCCGCGCACGCTGGATGAACTCGAAATGCTGATGCCGACCGGTTATGTCGCTGAACAGAACGGACAGATTGTCGGATTCGCAGCGCTCGAAGTTTATTCCCGCAAGCTGGGGGAAATCCGTTCGTTATGTGTCGAGCCGACTTTTCAAGGCCAGGGGATTGGAAAACGCCTGACGCAAGCCTGCGTCGAACTGGCGACCAGCCGAAATGTTTTCGAAGTGATGGTGATCACTTCGTCAGAAGATTTTTTCCGGAATTGCGGCTTCGACTTCACACTTCCCGGAGAAAAGAAGGCTCTGTTTCTGCAAACTCGCGAAACACATTGATTCTGCTTCGTGGTCCAGTTGAACTTGATTCAGAAGGCTGGATTACAATGTAACTTTTTGCGCAGTGTGTCATGCTCATGTCGCGTCAGCAGCATGAGCATGGCAAGCGAAACAGGAACATTCACAGCATGTTCCCCCTGCTGGCGTTCAGCGCAGCTTGCAGGGGACTTCAAACTGATGCTGGTCTCTGCTTTTAATCAGTTTCGTTCCTTCACAGAGTTCTTCTGTCACTGGATGAAATGTAAACACTTCGATCTTGTTTGCGTCTGGTGAAAAACGATAGAGACGCAACCAGCCCCCCTCTGTCGTTGCCTGCATATAATCTGAGAGGAATTCATGAATCGTGTTGCCATGATCGCCGGCATTCGATGCATGAATTGCCTGACTGCGGCTCTGGTCTCCGGAAAAAACGGCCAGCAGGTGAGGGTGCTTCTGATAGCATTTCTCCCACATCTGCTGCGATGAATTTCCCCGGGCTCCGTGAATTTTAGACCACTGCATACGTCCTTTCGGCAATGTGCGAAATTCTTCATCTTCAGCTGGCTTCGTCAGCGGGCCCCATCCCATGTGCGACGTGATCAATGCCTTACG
>DATMFC010000160.1:0-2986 GCA_035556335.1 Planctomicrobium sp.
CAGACGTAGACGTAATCGTCGTCCCAGCAGGTATCTCCTTGGTTGCCGGTCGCAGAAGCACTGGCAGGGGTGCGTGCGTTGCGAAGGCGAAAGGTATCGCCTGTCACATCCAGACCGGCAGTGGAGCACCGCATCCGTTCCGCTCCCCCCGTCACGAACCCCAGCGTATTCGCCGCTGGAAAATAGATCCCGGTATCGGAGTCGACAGAATAACGAATGACCGGGAGAGAAACCGTTCCCGTGTGCGTCACCGCCATCGCATGCGCCTGAAACCCGGTATTCAGAAACCAGGACGATTCCCCCGTTTTAAAAAATCCGTTCGATGGGGCTGACGCAAAGGCAAGCGCGGGAAATCCTGCCGATCCGTCCGAAAGATAAACCGTCGACGATGCAGAAAGCGTTCCGTTCAGAAGAATGGCCCCGCTTGCCGCATTGGTTCCTCCTCCGATGGTCAGCCTGGGAGTCCCGTTTGTTCCCAAGATCAGGTCGCCATTTGTTCCTGGCTGCGTTAACAACCGAATGCAGTTTGGCATTGAAGAGTTCTCAGAACCTCTCCACTGCACCCCCCCTTTGATGATTCCGTCTTCCATCAGGAAGAGATCGGAGCGTCCTGACGAATTCACATTATTGATGCTGATTTGACTTCCCTCAATGGTATTCGACTGGATCGAGAGATTCCCATCCAACTCCGTCAAGCCGTTCACGTGAAGCCCCCCGGCAATGTAGACCGTGTCTCCGCTTTCCTGAGGAATGAGGTTCAACGCCTCAGTGGTGCGGGTGAACAATGACTTCCACTCTGCCGCTTCAACGGTGGCGGACAGGCAGATCCACATCGTTTCCGTGCTGGTGTTCATCCAGCGATCGCCAGAAGCAAACCCCTGGTCTGAATCGTTACCGGACGACGGGTTAATCGTGGAGTGAAACGGTGTCCGATTAGCCAGTGTGATGAAGTTCTCCGTGAGTGCCACGCCACCGTCCCCAGTGGCATTTTCGACAATATTGAGTCCTTTGTAATCGGTCAGTGTCGCCATGAGACTTGCTCCTGATGAACCTGAAAAAGAAATAGGAAGACATCTGTTTGATTCCTGAATCCTGAATTCTGGTTGGTCACCAGGTTGCGTGAGGAATTCGCCGCCACGTATCGGTGGCAATGCAGACATAGACATACTCGTCATCCCAGCAGAGATCCCCTTGATTCCCGGTATCAGAAGCACTGGCTGGAGTTTTAGCTTGCCGCAGACGAAATTTGTCCGAATTGATGTCGACCGTAGCGGTCATGGCTGTGGCACCAAATCCTGGACCAAATCCCCATTGCCCGCTTTGATCCATGGCGGCAAGAGGAGAGGAAAGACCGGTCCCGGCGCCGATCACCAGTTTTCCTTCAGAAACGTTCTGTCCACCGATTGAATATGCCGGGACGGTGCTGTCGTTGGTACACAGGGCGAGAAAGGTATTCGTGCGAAACCGCATATTGCCTGTGTTGATAGCAATAACTCCCCCATTGGGGTCCAGATAGATATTGGTATTGGAATCGAACAGGAGATTTCCATTAGCCTCGAGCGTCATACGCAAACGTCGAGAGGCATGCGCACCATAACCGATCAGGTTGATTCCGCTGGAATGGCCGGGCTGTTGGACTTCCAGAGCATCATTGACCGCAACACGTCCAATTCCAATCTTGCCGGAAACTTTCATGCTTCCCTCGACCTCAACTGCTTCGGCTCCTTCTTCTGGAATCAGCTCCAGCACGGAGGCGGTGCGTTTCAGTATCGATTTCCAGACCGCCGCACCGGTATTATTACTGACACACGCCCACAGCACTTGTGTCGACGTATTCAACCATTGGTCTCCCGACGAAAATCCTTTGGTGGAATCATCATTCACACCGGGATTCGTTGACGTCTGATACGGGGCTCGATCAGCCAGTTCCTTGAAGTTGTCGGTGAGTGCCACACCGCCATCGCCAGTGGCATTTTCGACAATATCAAGTCCTTTGTAATCGGTCAGGGTCGCCATGAAAGTTCTCCCGGACTAAATGGAATGAGAGTCATCGTTACCAGAAACATCTCAATGAGAAGCACGACAGGGATTACCAGGTCGTCAGCGCCGATCGTTTCCAGGTGTCGGTGGCGACGCAGACATAGACGTAATCATCGTCCCAGCAAACGTCCCCTTGATTGCCTGCGGCGGTCGCGCTGGCCGGTGTCCGGGAGGATTCCAGGCGGAGCGTATTACCATGGAGATGAACGTTGCCGTCCGGTTTGAATCTCACAATTGGAGACGCCAGGCTGTTTCCGACACTCAGGATCAGATCTCCTCCGGAAACATTTTGGCCTCCCATGGAAAAGCTGGTCACCGAGGAGGAATTCGTGGTGAACGCGAGACGGGCGCCAGGAATAAGTCTTAGCTCTTGGCCAGCAATAGCAGTGACGGAACCTCCTTGGTTGAGATACACCACCCCTTCCGAAGATTGAATATGCAGTAACCCGCCCCCGCTGATGGAAAATGTCCCGTAAGCATTCGCACGATCGTCGTAGCCATGAACACGCAGGCCGGTTTGATCCGCGTTTTGATGCAATGTTAATGGATAGCCCACTGTACTTTCGCCGCCGATCCCCGCTTCTCCGTTGACCTTCAGGTTCCCGCCAATTTCGGTGAAGTCCCCAGGTTCCTCCGGGATCAGTTCCAAAGCCGTAGCCGTCCGTTTGAACACCGACTTCCACACCGCAGCTCCGGTGCTATTGCTGACACAAGACCACAACACCTGGGTTGATGTATTCAACCATTGGTCTCCTGGCGAAAAACCTAGGGTGGAATCATCATTCACACCGGGATTGGCCGCCGCCTGATACGGCGTTCGATCGGCCAGTTCCTTAAAGTTGTCGGTGAGTGCCACGCCGCCGTCGCCGGTGGCGTTTTCCACAACATTGAGTCCTTTGTAATCGGTCAGTGTCGCCATGAAAGTTCTCCCGGACTGAATGGAATG
>DATMFC010000161.1:0-16926 GCA_035556335.1 Planctomicrobium sp.
AGGAAGCAGGCGGAGGGATGACGGTTGAAGTTCCCGCTGAAGGACTGACCGACTATTCCCTGGAACTCAAAGGGGTTTAAACCAGTTCGGCCGTCTACCTTCAGGCAAGTGGTGGGCTTGGGGGCACATGAAGGCCGCACGTTTCGCCTGCGAAACGCTGAAGACGGTGTGAAAGTCACTCAATCTCTTTGTGATTGACCGAATCCATCACGGTATTGACATCTACTGAAGTGACACATACGATAAAAAATGGATCGTATATGATTATTTCACGTGCGATTAATCTTTGTCAATTCTCACGCGTTGTCACCCGATCAGTTCTTTCCTCTACGATGGAATAAAAGATGCCTACTCATCCTCGCTCGCCAGATGATGCTGGAACTTTCGTTTCCAAATCGCAAAAGAATTCTCCCGTTCTAAAACTTTCTGTGAAACGGGGGTTCACGCTGATCGAATTGTTGGTGGTGATCGCCATCATCGCGATTTTGGTTGCACTTCTGTTGCCAGCAGTGCAACAGGCCCGGGAAGCTGCCAGACGTTCCCAGTGCAAAAACAACCTGAAGCAATTGGGGTTGGCGATGCACAATTACCACGATGTGAATGGTCAGTTCCCAATCTCCGGCGGGATTGCTACCAGTGATAATACAATGCGTGCCTGGGTGCCAGGAAACCATCGCAAGGGAAGTGTTCTGGTAAAATTACTTCCCTACGTTGATCAGGCCCCATTGTTTAGCAAGATCAATTTCAATCTCGACATCGAGCATACGGATAATCTTCCTTTGGTGCGAAACCAGAAAATCCCGGTATTCATCTGCCCCTCTGATCCCGCTGGCGGGGCTCGTCCCAATGACAACTTTGCACTGTCAAATTATTCCCCTTCAGTCGGTGCGCAGTACATGATTAACTGTGCAACCTACCCCGGAAACTATTTCAACACATTCGCGCGTGAGCCCTTTACAAATTCGAGTGCCGAGGTGTCTGGAATGTTTGCGATGGAAGCTTGGGGGGCGAAAATAAGAGATGTCACCGACGGAACGTCGAATACAATTCTGGTTGGTGAAATTGTTCCCATGTGTTCTGATCACACTGATCGTGGGTGGTGGAATACCTCTGCACTGTGGGCTGCCACGACAGGGCCAATCAACTTTGCGATCGACTTTGATGGCTGTCCTGGCAGAAGCAGCATCCCGAATCCACGTCCGTCGCCAGATTGCCATGGTAAGACTCATCGTGCCACGGCAATTGCATTCAAATCGCTACACACCGGAGGGGCACATTTTGTGCTGGCTGATGGGGCCGTCCGCTTCATCTCAGAAAATATTGATTACGCCAATTACCAGCGTTTAGGCGACCGTCGAGATGGTCAGGTCGTTGGTGAATTCTGACGGAGGTTCAATTCGATTCTGATCAACCAGCATGAGTATTTCATGTCGGCCATTCACCCGATGAGATTCAACACCTCACAATGCCAAGTCCACCCAGTTGATTGGCAATATCAAATTCGAAATTTGCCAGGCTTTTCCCATGACCTATCGACAGGCATTCTTCGTTCTCTGCTCCCTTCCCCTCTTTGTGGGGATGGGATGCGGTTCAAATGGGGTTGAGAAACCCGCGACGTTCCCTGTTTCCGGGGTCGTTATCTACCAAGGGAAACCAGTGGAAGGAGCAACTGTTGCCTTTTCCACTGAAAAAGCCCCACGAATCTCAAGTGGGGTTACGGATTCCGAAGGAAAATTTGCACTCTCCATGTTTAAAGCCGGAGATGGTGCCGTTGCGGGAACGCATCAGGTCACGATCATCAAACTCGATCCTCAATTGCAGCAGCAACCGGATGAGGACGCCAACGCTTACACCACCCGAGTTCTGGGGAAAGATCCAGGTAAGTCGTTGCTGCCTGCGATCTATGCAAACTTGAGTAAAACTCCCTTGAGTGCGGAGGTCTCTGCTTCTGAGACAAATCATTTTCAGTTTGAATTGAAATGATTCAGTGCACGTCCAGAAACGACACTAAGGACGAGAGTGCAGGCGATTGAAAACGTTTCTCTCGTGTGCCACTGCTCTGTGAGCAGTGCAAATGGATATCGACTTTAACCTCTTTTCCTCTGCTCACTCAATCATCACTTGATCAGTGGTCAATCGTGTCTCAGAGTCCCCAGAATGACATCGCGCACTCGACCAGTCCCAATCTGCTGGACGTTCAACGAGTCCCCTGCGAACAGGATTCGCATGAATGTAATTGATCACTTCTTCGATCGGTCGACTATTCCATAAGTTATGATCGTATCCACCGCCTGGCTGCCAAAATCGAAATGTTTCACCCGATCCTTTCTTGGTCGTTAACCGATTGAGCCATTCTTGCTGCCCGGTTTCCTGCAGATAGCTTTTGGCTGCTCTTGAAACTGGAGCTTTCAAAGCCGCCAGAATCCGACTGATACCAATACTGGGTTCTCGAGGGGACAACAGCAGGTGGACATGTTCCGGCATAATCACATACGCCCAAATGGAAACATTCAAATTCTGGCGAACCTGCTTCAAAGAATCGATCATCCATATCCGTGAACGATCCCGATTCAGAAGTGGACGCCGTTGCCAACAGGAAAATGTCAGGAAATGAGCGTGACCGACTTCATTAATCGCCCGTCGTTTCTTGCGAAATTCCTGAGAGTGGCGGGAGTTTTCATTTGCCATGGTCTACTCCTCTTTTGTTGGCACTGCCAAAACCGCAATCAAGTCATTCTGACGTTTGCACTGCTCGCAGAGCAGTGGCACACCAATCCTCTATATTACTCATTATCCCCGCGAACGAACTGCAACGGGTATTCGCTGGTGGGATCGGTCACTCGTAACGTGACGTTGCCGTCGAGAACGTCGGCCAGCAGTTGCCCGCAGACGTCGGCACGCCAGCCGGTCATCAGTTTGGGAAGTGGGGACTGGCGTTTGTCGAAAATGTGCCAGCGGATGAATTCCTTGAGATCCGCAGACGTGGCGACCAGTGTCATTGAGAGTCCCAGTTCCTGACACTGATTGGCCAGAGCCAGTCCGAGGATTCTCGCGAGCACTTCATCCTGTGCGGGATGGGCTCCTCCATGGGGCTTGACTGGTAACTGGTCGGTCGGTAACTCCGAAGCCTGTCGGATCATCTCGATGAACTGGTCGGCATATTGCTGGTAGTCGCGACGGTTCAGATCCCGCGTCATTTTCATGTCGTGCACCGACTTCGGTTGCCGGTGTGCGAGTTCGATGATGAGATCGTCACGCAGAATGCGGCGCGGAGGTCGATTCAAACGTTCTGCTTCCGCATTGCGCCATTGATACAGCATCTTGGCAATGGCCATTTCGCGTCGAGAGAGACGGCTGTAACCGGGGAGACGCAGCCACCCTTCCCGATCTTCTTCCGCCAGGATTCCGTCAATCAGGCGATCGATTTCCGCCATCGCCCAATTCAGTCTCCCCTCCTCTGAGAGTGATCTGCGTTGTGTTTCCCAGACTTCGAGCAGATATCGGACATCTTCCAGTGCGTAGTTCAACTGCTGCGGCGTGAGCGGACGGTATTGCCAGTCGGTTCGGGTTTCCTTGCCATGCTGCAAAGTCCGTCCCAGAACACGGGAAATCAGATTCGCGTGCGAAATCGGGTATCCGCGCGACCGTAATCCTTCTGCAATTTGTACGTCAATCAGCGCCCCCGGACGGCGACTGGTCGCAAACTGGCAAAAACGGATTTCTTCCCGTCCCCCGTGAACCACGACCGTGATGGAATCATCGGCCATGATGTCCCACCAGGGGTGCAGATCTTCCACCAGAAACGGGTCGACGCCAAAACAGTTTCCGTCAGGCAAAGCAAACTGAAGCAGACAGAGTCGTGGTCGGTAAAAAGTTTCGGAGACGAATTCCGTATCGAATGCCACAACACCTGCGGAGCGAATCTGTTCGCAAAGATTCTGGAATTCGGATTGTCTGGTGATCAGCGACACGGAATCGGTTTTGCTCTCTCGATTAGAGCAGTTTGCTCTACCATGTGCCCGCGTAGCGCGGTGTTCGAACAGGAAAAACACTGTTCGCCGCGTGGCGGGGACGGGTGAGGCATTTTGCAAGTTGCTCTAGGTACCCAGTGAAAAATGGTGTAACTCTGTGCAGATTAAAGAACGGCGTCAATGCTCGCAATCGCATCGTGCAAAATACAGCAGATGCCAGGAGATCAATGACAGGCCGGATCCGGCATTCCCGCTTCGGCAAAACCGGCGAGTCGGAGTTGGCAGGAATCACATTCCCGACAAGGGGTTCCATCTTCCTGGGGATCGTAGCAACTGTGGGTCAGGCCGTAGTCCACCCCCAGTTCGATCCCTTTGAGAATGATTTCCGACTTCTTCATGGAGAGCAACGGGGCATGAACCAGAAAGCGACCGGTCCCTTCGACTCCCGCTTTTGTGGCCAGATTGGCGAGTTTTTCGAACTGCTCGATGAATTCCGGTCGGCAGTCGGGGTATCCGCTGTAGTCGACCGCATTCACCCCGATGAACAGGTCGTATGCTCCCAGGGCCTCTGCCCAGCCCAGTGCGATCGATAAAAAGACCGAGTTTCGCGCGGGGACATAGGTGATCGGAATTCCGGCAGAGAGTTCCTGTTCGTCTCGATTTTTTGGAACGTCCAGATCTGCGGTGAGCGCAGAGCCTCCAAATTTCCTCAGATCGAGGTCGACCACCACATGTTCGTGAACCTTGAAGGCCTCACACAGACGACTTGCGGCCGACAGTTCATGCCGGTGCCGCTGCCCGTAATTAAACGACAGGGCGTAACATTCATATCCGGCATGACACGCCATTGCCAGTATGGTTGCGGAATCGAGTCCGCCACTGACCAGCACAACCGCACGACGAGAACGAGAAGAATCTTTGTTCATTGCCACAAAAACCGACATTCCAGATCAACCTAGAGCAGTTTGCTCTACCAGGTGCCCGCGCAGCGCGCATTTTGACAATAAAAACGCTGTATTCCGCGTGGCGAGGACGGGGAAGTTATTTCGCAAGTTGCTCTAAGGATCTGCGGAAGGGCACGTTATCTGGTTTGTGCGCCAGCGTACCAGTAATCTTTCACCCAGCCAACCGGGCCGAATCCAAATTTCCGATTCGTTCCCCAACGAGAGTTTCCTTCCTGGACGAGGTCCACCGGTCGGGGATCGCCATGGAAGACAACGACGCGGGCCTTCTTCGGTTGAGGAACCTTTTTGAAAAGCAAATTGAACGGGTAATACCACAGGCAAGTCCGTTTGAAGCTGACGCACCATTCATGTGGCCAATACTGACGATTCCTTGCGGTATAGGTGAGGAAATCCTGATCTGTGACACAACGGCTGAACGCATCGTCGAGGTCGGCGACAAGTTCTTCAAAGATGTAATCATGTTCTCCAGGCACCCAGCCAATGATCGACCCTTGACATCCACGGTCTGGACGAAGACCAACCGGCAACAGGTTCCATAACGCGGGATTCCACTCACGAAGAATGTGAAATCCTCCAGTCGATTTGATTTGGTCGAAGAACGGATCAAGTGGTCCCTGCACCATAACATCCAGATCCAGATACAGCGCCGCTTCCGTCCCTTCCAGCGCGCCGGCCTTGAAGATCGTCAATTTCGGCCAGCAGCCTGATTTCCAACGCTCTGGCGGCAGATCAATTTCGGGAATCGGTTTGGCAACAATGTTGGGATCAAGTCCCTTCGGATCGTCAGTGAAACAGACGAACTGAAACGGCTGAGATAAATTCCGGCAAACGCCATTGTATAACACATTGACATACTCAGCAGGAAAAGGTGTTCCCCACTTCATGCATACGACAGTGACCATGAGATTCCCGCATTTTTAAAAGGACCTGGACCGTCAACCTCACGTCCATCAGTCAGACTGCTTTGATTTGCATCGATTCGAATGCGGTGAACGTATTTACTTTTTCCATTCAAGGTCAAGATCATCTTTTCAAAAAACAGGGCCGGCAGGGATCCGGCCAGAAATGAAGGGGGAATAAGGAGGGAGCAGAGCGATATTGACGTCATCTCTTCAGGCATGGTAGGTTTCGCGCCGCAGCAGTTTGTTGCGCGTCATCGAAATCGCGGGGAAGGATCTCTGCGATCGTGCAGTGTGGACAGTCATACATATTGATTGTGTGATTAAAGTCTCATGTGATCGACAGGTTACAGATCAGGCAGAGTGATCCAAGGGAGTGGATTATCATGGCAAAAAGCGGAAGTGTACATATCGGGCTACGGCAGGAAATTGTTCGCCATACAGTGAAGGCGATTGAATCCACTCCCGTTTCCACTGACCCTTTTCCGCATTTCCATGTGACCGGATTCTTTCCGGACAAGGTTTATCAACGCCTGCTGGATTCCCTTCCGGATGTTGCGCATTATCAGGTATTCGGCTACGAGAAGCATCATAATGACGATCAGGAAAGTAATCGGAGACGGTTCTGCCTGGTACAGTCAGCATTGAATGAACTGCCTGCAGACATTCAGGAGTTCTGGTACACCCTGCGAAGTGTGCTTGGAAGTGTCGCGATCAAGGAAGCCGTTTTTCAAAAATTGAACGGCGGGTTGTCTTATCGCTATTCCTGCTCTCCAGACAAAGCCCGTTCCCTGGAGGGTTATGCACTGCCGGAGTTATTTCACGAGACTCAGGGATATCAAATCAAGCCGCATCCGGACACTCGTAAAAAAGTGGTCACGATGCAAATCGCCTTGCCTGAAGATGCTGGCGGCGCCAATTTAGGAACCGAGTTTTATCGTCGCAGTTTGAATCCAGCGTCATGGTTGCGATCTCCTAAAGGGTTCGACATCGTCAAAACGATGCCATTCGTTCCCAATGCCGCCTATGCGTTCGTGGTGCTGAATACGATCCGCCTGAAAAGCTGGCATGGGCGCTCTGTCCTGAATGAGGCCTGCGGAGTTCGAAATTCCATCCTGAATATCTGGTATGAAAAGGCAGAACACGCCAACACGGAAATTGTCGAAGAGAACCAGATGCTGTTCCCCACTGCCAAAGCGGCTTAGCAACTGTCTCGGAATGAGTCCATTTCGCCCCACATATCAAACGTGAGACGAAACAACTTGCCCCAAAGATAAGATTTATGCTGTGTCCAGCATTAATTTAGGAGTTGCCAGAACTGTTCTGCGGCTCGTTGGCCACTCTTGTTCTGGTTATTCAACCCCGAGATTCAGTCTGGACAATGCCTTAGTCTTCCGGAAATCATTCGCTATGCAAACAGTTCAATTACCGAATGTTGAAAAGGAAAATGCCCCGTTGGCATTTACCGGTGAATATTTCGTTCCGGGAAAGTCACCTCAGCGAATTGCAGACGATCACCTGGAACGCTATCGCTTTGCCCAACGATATGTTCAAGGGAAGCATGTGCTCGATATTGCCTGCGGGATTGGCTACGGATCGCAGTTCTTATTAGAAGGGGGCGCGGCCTCTTATCAGGGAGTCGATATTCAAGAACAGGTGATCGAACAGGCACAGGAAATTTACGGTACGAACGACGCACGTTTCTCCGTAGACAGTATCACCACCTTTCAGGCATCTCGTCCATTCGATGTCATTGTCTGTTTCGAAACCATTGAGCATGTCCCGGATTTTCGTGGCGCGCTGAAAAATCTTTCAACGCTGCTTGCACCGAATGGAACGTTACTCATTTCCTCCCCGCATCGGCATGTTGTCTCACCCTATTCACGACTGTTGACAGACAAGCCTCGCAACCGGTTTCACGTGCAGGAGTTCGTTCCGGAAGAATTGATGGAGGAACTCGATGCTGTCGGTTTTGAGAAGTCGAAACAGGAATTATATGGACAGCGTCAACGAAAGATGACCCGCTCCAGATTCATGCGAAAATTGAAGAAAATGTTATTCCCCAATCCAGATGAAACGACCTCCCCTCAGGTCACCGCGATGTCCCCCTCGTTGACTCCCCGTTACTTTGTGGTTGTGGCTCATCGTTGATGAAATCAGGTCGTCTTCGGTTTCTCTGTTCTCAGTCCAAAAAGGGAGATGAATGATCAGCGGATTATTCAAGACGGCCCTGGGCCCCCTGACCGGTGGCCTGTTCGGCGAATTTTGTGCGGCATGTGGCCGCAAGGCATTGCGGAAGAAATATCCTGCGATCTCTGACGAACTGGCTTCCGCCTGGGAATTATCACCACGCTGGGTCCAGTATTTTAATGATCGTGAAGGGATCCGGTGTCGGGCATGTCGTTGCAGCTTACGTTCGCAGTACATGGCGAGCGTTCTCGTTGAAACCTATTCAAGCCGCCTGGGGATTTCTGTCACTTCATTTCGAAGTCTTTGCAGGATCCCCACGTTTCGGGACCTGAAGATCGCCGAGATCAATGCGTGTGGCGGATTGCATTCCTTTCTGAAAAATTTCCCGAAGGTCTCTCATTCGGAATATGGAAGCACCGACCCGCGAATCCCGCATGAAGATCTGACTCGACTCAGCTACGCCGACAATTCATTTGATCTGGTGCTGCATTCGGAGACGCTGGAGCATGTTCCGGATTGCATGAAGGCTCTTTCCGAACTGGCCCGAATCACACGACCGACGGGTTTACACATATTTACGGTCCCGCTGGTGTGGGAACGGTCGCAAACACGGGTTCGAGCCCGCTTGCAGGGGGAGCAAGTCGAACATCTTCTCTCTCCGTCGTACCACGGTCCCTATGGCACGACTTCGTCCGACCGGCTCGTGTTTTCCGAGTTTGGCCGTGACTTTCTGGACTGGGTCAAAGCGTCCGGGTTTCCCCATGTGACATGTCATCGAAACGAGAAGAACCCCGCCCTCTCTACAATTGTCGCCTCTAAAAATTAATGTTCTCGGCTTTCGTTTCCTTCACGACATCCAATGAAGCTAAGACGAATACTGATTTCAAATGAGAAATGGATATGCCGCGATACAGTTACCATACCATCGCTCACCAGACTCTGGCCCCGGAACGGTATCAGTGGATGGCCTCGCAGGCCGCTGCGGCTCGAATCCAGTTGAATTTCTTTCCCTGGGTCACTGTTCACGATATCCCGGATGTGGCTCATCATTACGATGAGTCCGCCTCCCGGTGGCGCCACGGACGGGCAATGAAACCGACAGAGCTCGCCTGTTCGCTGAGCCATCTGCAATTATGGAGACAACTTCTCGAGTCATCCGATGACTATTATGTCATCTTTGAAGATGATATGGATCTGGCACCGAATCTGGATGCCATCGTGCAGGAGTGTCTGGAGTTAAAACAGGGGCGACTGATTAAACTCAGTGCGTTGAATACCCAACCTTATGAGACGGTGTCCATGCTGGCATCAGGGCATCAGTTTATCAAATATCGACGGCCCCCTACGTCTGCTGGCGGCTATATTATCTCACGATCAGGAGCCGAATCGCTTGTTCCGTGTTGTGAAAATATTCACATTGTTATGGACGAGATGATGCGTCGCACCTGGGATCATGGTGTCACCAGTTATGGCATTTTTCCCTATCCGGTCACACACTCTCCTCGATTCGAATCGGCCGTAGGAGATCGCCGGATACGTTATGACCATAATAATCCCTGGATGAAGGGCTATTCCCGATTCTGCAGGATGACTGATAGTCTGAGGAAACGATTTGTGGTTTCCCATGACTGAAAGCAGGGATGGCGATTTCAAATGTACATAATACAGTCGTTCCAGGTTTAATCCTGATAGGGATAAGGGGTCAGGATTCAGGGGCCAGTAAAAGGCTGGGAATTCACGCCTTTTACTACCCACTTTTCTCCTATTCAAATCAAACCTGGAACGACTGTAATACGATTTTCAAGAAGGATCGTCCCATGCGGATCGGTGTGGTCATCACAACTTATAACTCCCCCAACTGGCTGACCAGAGTTCTCTGGGGGTATGAACAGCAAAGCCATTCTGATTTTGAAACCATCATTGCAGATGATGGTTCCGGCACCCCGACACGCGACGTGATCAGGCATTTCCAGCAACGTGGACGGCTCAATCTGCGTCACGTCTGGCATGAGGATATCGGTTTTCGAAAAACGATGATTCTCAATAAGGCGATTCAGGAGACTCCGTGCGACTATCTGATTTTCACCGATGGGGATTGTGTTCCCCGTCATGATCTGGTGGAAACACATGCTCGCTATGCCGAGCCTGGCCATCTGCTTTCCGCAGGGTACTTCAAGCTGACCATGGACGTGAGCTGGAAAGTGGATGAAGACGCAATCAGTTCCGGCAAAGCGTTTCAGTTCCGCTGGCTGCGGGCACAAGGACAACCGTGGAGTCTGCGTTCGCTCCGTTGCACACAATCTTCCAGACTGGCCCGATTTCTGGATACCGTCACGACGACTCGCCCCACCTGGAACGGCGCCAACAGCTCCGGCTGGAAGTCTGATCTGCTGGCCGTCAACGGCTTCGACGAACGGCTTCGATACGGCGGGCTGGATCGAGAATTGGGAGAACGGCTGACCAATTTCGGGATTCGTGGCAAGCAGATTCGGTATTCCGCCGTTTGTCTGCATCTCGATCACAAACGAAGTTATGATACTCCCGAGACATGGGTCTTTAACAATTCGATACGAGAAGCCGTGCGTCGTGATCGAATCAAATGGACCCCGTTTGGAATTTTACAGTCCAGTTCAGAAGAACGAAAAGTGGCGTAGCGGCCTCCCTGCCGTCCTTCAGAAATCAGTTTCGGAAAGTGAATTGTGATGACCTCTGCTTATCGTCCAGACGAAATTACCGTAGTGATTCAGGATCTTCATCATCGAATCACCGGCGTCAGCGCGACCGTGCAGAACGTACATCAGGTGCAGAAGAAACGTTATCCAATCGTGATGGTGTCGCATCGCCATGACGTGGCGGAACGGACTTCCCTGTGGAAAGCGTTGAAAATCTGTCGGACTCCGACCGCCAGTGGTCGCCCGCGCATCTGGCATTCCCGGCGAAACTACGAAATGATGTGGGGACTTATCTTCAAGCATCTGTTTCGATGCCCTCTGAAACTGGTGTTCACTGCGGCTGCAAAACGAAAAGCCTCTCCGTTCCCGCGATTCCTCGTTTCAAAAATGAATGCGGTCATTGCCACCAGTCCTGATGCCGCCCGATTTCAAAAACGTGTCGATGCTGTGGTTCCCCACGGAGTGGATTGTCAGCGGCTCGCGCCTCCGGAATCCAAACGGCAATGCATGGAAGAATTTGGACATCCCGATACCGTGGGAGTTGGCATTTTCGGCCGGGTTCGACCGGAGAAAGGAACCGATCTATTCGTCCGTGCGATGATTGAAGTCCTCCCGAAGTTCCCTCAGTGCAAGGCATTTATTATTGGCCGGACGACGACGCAATTTTCCGCATTTGAAGCCGACTTGCGAGAGCAGATTTCCCAGGCCGGACTGACAGATCGGTTTGTCTGGATGGGAGAAGTGCCCTACGGTGAAGTTCCTCGAGTGTTTCAGGCGATGTCTCTGGTTGTTGCTCCAGCCCGGTATGAAGGATTCGGCGTTGTGCCGCTCGAAGCGATGTCCACCGGGAGCCCGGTGGTGGCCACGCGAACAGGGGAGTATGCCGAGATGATCACCAATGGAAAGAACGGCTGGCTGGTGTCGATCGACGATTTACCGGCTTTGACAGACGGGATCACCGATTGCCTGTCTGATTCCGACCGGCTGGCCGCCATGGGAAAATTTGGGCGACAGTTCGTTCTCGACCGTTTTTCCGTCGAGCGAGAGGCGGACGCGATTGGTCAGGTCTATGAAAAAGTCTGGGGAACCACAACGTCTTCGAAAGCACTTTCTCGTGCTGCCTGACTCTAGTGTTGCGTCAGCATTCAAAATCAGGGTGAAAGAATCGAAACGGGAGCGGCCAACGAGCCGCGGAACATGTGAGACAACCCTCAGTTTGAAGCCTGACAAGGCACTAGACCGGTTCGGCCGATCATGTGGCCGCGCAGCGCGCGTCTTCTCAATAAAAACGCTGGTTCTCTCGTACCAGATCGGCCATTTCATCTGTGGAAATGCTCAAGAGCCGTCTGGGAGAGCGTTCTCTCCGCTGGAACCGTCTCAGAAAGAGTGGGCATGCGGCGAGGAGAAGGGAGAATGTGAAATGGCAGACTTCGTGCCGAAAGCGATTGCGTGATCGCGCCGTTTCTTTGGTCAAATGCTGCAATTCCGCGCAGAACCGCATAAACTGATGCTGACTTGTTCACACAAGTTTGACGACCGGAATTCCCTGATTGCGGCGAATGGAAGCGGTTCGATTGTTGCAACTCGTTGCAATCCACGTCACCATAGAACCCTGCGGGCCAATGTGATCAACGGAATCCACGACCATTAAATCAGGTTCTGTCCTTTCTTTGGGAGGGGGAACAATCGGGTTTGTGCTGATAGGGCGTGAGGTTCGGTCTTGCCAGGATGAAATGAGCTTGAGGTCGCAACTGCAAATTTCCGGGCCGTTCTCATACAGTCGTCGAATCGACATTCTCTCTGTTATCGGTTTCCAGCTTTCCGCTGCGCAACGAGCAGAGTTTTCACTCTTGATGAGCCATGAAGGGAGGGTATTTGGTGAGTTTAGAATCCCTGACAAAACCAGTCTTCGATCCGCTCGGAGAGAGAGAATTCTTATCCATTGAGAGGTTTTGATCGCGGCTCTAAACAGAGTACTTCTGTTTGAGGTTCTTGTCTCGTCATCGGTTCAAGACAGAATCGTATCGACTGCATCAAATATCAGCTTGTGAGTGGCCTGTGCCTGCAACCATGGTTCCTGGAATTGTTCGTGTCCTTGTCATCGATGATGATCGTTCGATCCTGCACATCGTGCAGCGATCTCTGGAACGATTAGAAATCGAAGTTCTTTCCGCCGCATCGGCCGATGAAGGGCTCCGCCTCGTTGCCGACTCCAAACCCGACGTTGTGCTTCTGGATATCCTGATGCCTCGGATGTCGGGACTGGAAGTCTTCAAACAGATTCATGCCATCGACCGCCGACTCCCCGTCATTTTCATTACCTCGGAAGCGGGAAGCGAAACCGCCATCGAGGCCATGCAACTGGGAGCCTATGACTATCTGGCGAAACCGCTCGATCTGGCCAAGCTTAATCATCTGGTTGCCCGGGCTTTAGACACGCGACGCATGATGAGCGTCCCGGTGGCCGTCGCCGTTCGGGAAGAGGAGAAATCCAGCACTTCCAAAGGGGATCTGTTTATCGGGCGCAGTCCGGTCATGCTGGAAGTTTTCAAATCCATCGGTCGGGTGTCGAAGCAGAATGTCACCGTACTGATCCGGGGTGAAAGCGGAACCGGTAAGGAACTGGTCGCCAGAGCACTTTATCAGTTCAGCGATCGGGCCAATCGTCCCTTCATGGCGGTGAACTGTGCCGCGTTGCCAGACACCTTGCTGGAATCGGAACTGTTCGGTCATGAAAAGGGAGCGTTTACCGGCGCCGACCGACGCCGGATCGGAAAATTCGAGCAGTGCAACGGCGGTACTCTGTTTCTGGATGAAGTGGGAGACATGTCTCCTCTTGTTCAGGGGAAAGTCCTGCGACTGCTGCAGGAACAGTGCTTCGAACGGGTCGGGGGGAACGATACGATCACCACCAATGTCCGCCTGATCGCGGCCACGAACCGACCGTTAGAAGAGATGGTGGAAGCCGGAACATTCCGACGGGATCTCTTCTATCGCTTGAATGTCGTCACCATCAACCTGCCCTCTCTTCAGGATCGCCTTGAGGACATTCCACTCCTGCTGCAATACTTTCTGACGCGTATCCGCAAGGAACTGAGCAAGCCGGAAATTGAAGGAATTTCTCAGGAAGCGATTGAACTTCTGCAAGGCTACAACTGGCCGGGGAACATTCGTGAATTGCAGAGTGTGATTCGACAATGCGTCCTCAAAGCGACCGGGCCAGTCATTGTTCCGGATTTTCTGCCTCGGGCCGTTTCCAATGCCGGTTCCCCAGATCGAACGATTTCTCCCGAGGGTATCCTCGAAAGAAACTCTTCCCCTGAGACCGCATCACGTTCCGAAACGGGTCATCGACCGGCAAACCGGGAAAGCAGCACCGGATCGGTCCTCAATCTGCAAGATTACATTGAGTCCCGCCTTTCCGACGGGACTGTCAATCTTTATGCCGAAGCGGTGGAGGCGATGGAACGTTACCTGTTCACTCGCGTTCTTCAGGTGACCGGTGGAAACCAGACCAAAACATCCGAGATTCTGGGAATCACCCGCGGGAAAGTCCGAGACCGTATCGCCGCTTTCAATATCTCGCTCGACAAGAAAATTACGATCGACGGTGAAGAACAGTAAGAGCGTGGGGAGTTCTCTCTCGTTCCCAAGCTCCAGCTTCGCGATTCACACCAAAGACAACCTTACTCACAAGCGGTGCCCCCGCTTGAAGGAGAAAGACAACGGCACGCCGTTGAGTGGCCAAGCAGAGCTTGGCGTCGAGTGTGTTCCCAAGCTGGACAGCTTTTTTCGTCAATCGTCGTAAGTCTTGAATTTCCGTTGATGCGGAGTAGACACCATTACGTGTTGCAACCACTTCTCCTTCAAGGCATTGTGATTTAACGTGCAAAAAGCTGTGGAGCTTGGGAACAAGGAACGTCTCAGTGCTCCCCACACAGGCTCACCAATTCCGCGTCACCGTTTGAGCGGCTTGTATTTCAATCGATGCGGACGGTCGGCGTCGATGCCCAGTCGCTCGCGGCGCTGAATTTCGTACATCTTGTAGTTCCCTTCGAACCAGACCACCTGACTGTCCCCTTCGAAGGCCAGAATGTGAGTGGCGATTTTGTCGAGGAACCAGCGATCGTGCGAGGTGACCACCGCACAGCCACCGAAGTTGGTGAGTCCCTCTTCCAGTGCCCGCAGGGTTTCCACGTCGAGGTCGTTTGTCGGTTCATCCAACAGCAGCAGGTTGCCACCGGAACGAAGTAACTTCGCCAGATGGACCCGATTCCGTTCCCCTCCGGACAGGTCGCCGACAAAGGTTTGTTGCTCTGTCCCTTTGAAGTTGAAACGACCGCAGTACGCCCGGGCGTGAATCTTGGTTTTACCGACCATCAGCATGTCGTCGCCGCCGGAGATCTCCTCGTAAACCGTCTTCTTCGGATCGAGTGAATCCCGTGACTGATCGACATACGCCAGATCGACGGTCTCGCCAACCCGCAAGGTTCCATCGGTCGGTTGTTCGGTTCCGGTGATCAGTTTGAACAGCGTCGTTTTTCCGGCGCCGTTCGGTCCAATCACCCCGACAATCCCCCCAGGCGGCAGGTTGAATTCCAGATTCTCGAACAGCAACCGGTCGCCGAATGCCTTCGAAAGTCCTTTCGCCTGAACGACGAGATCTCCCAACGGGCGAGTGACCGGAATCTGAATTTGTGCGGCGTCGTCACGTTCATCGAACTGTTGTGCGGCCAGTTCCTGATAACGTTGCATACGGGCTTTGTTCTTGGTCGCCTGTGCTTTGGGAGACATGCGAACCCACTCGAGTTCCCGTTTCAATGCCCGTTGACGCTTGTCTTCCCGTTTCTGTTCAACTGACAGTCGGGCTTCCTTCTGCTCCAGCCAGGCCGTGTAGTTTCCTTCATAGGGATAACCGTGTCCCCGATCCATTTCGAGGATCCAGCCGGCAACGTTCTCAAGGAAGTAACGGTCGTGTGTAATCGCGACGACGGTGCCGGGAAACTCGTGGAGAAACCGCTCCAGCCACCCCACCGATTCGGCGTCGAGATGGTTTGTCGGTTCGTCCAGCAGCAGCATGTCAGGGCTCTGCAGCAACAACTGACAGAGCGCCACCCGACGTTTCTCTCCCCCGGAGAGATGTTCGACACGAGCGTCACCGGGGGGCAAACGCATGGCGTCGATGGCCATTTCGACAACGCGGTCGAGTTCCCAGAGATTGGCGTGATCGATCTTGTCCTGAACGACGGCCTGCTCTTCCAGCAAGGCGTCCATTTCTTCCTGTGAGATCTCTTCACACAGTCGCTCATTGATGGCGTTGTACCGATCCAGAATCGCCTGTGATTCCGCGACCGCTTCGTTGACACACTCTTCAACAGTTTTCGTGGGATCGAGATGGGGTTCCTGCCGGAAGTAGCCGATCTTGATATCTTTGGCCGGTCGGACGGCTCCCATGAAGTCCTTGTCTTCCCCGGCCATGATGCGCATCAGCGTACTTTTTCCGGAGCCGTTGTCTCCAATGACCCCGATCTTCGCCCCGGGAAAGAAGGAGAGCCAGATGTTTTCGAGGACGACCTTTTCGTCGTACATCCGGGTCAGGCCCTCGATCGACATGATGTATTGCTGTGACATAGCGCTGAATTTGTTTCAAAGTTCAAGAAAGTTGATAACAATCCTGTGGTATCGGACTTCATCTAAAACTGTAAGTCCGATCCATTGGAAGAAGATTAAAACACAGAGGGGCACAGAGAGTTTTATTTCCAGAATTTTCTCTGTGTTTCTCCGTGTCTCTGTGTTTCAAAATCTCCTCTGGTCGAGTTTCAATCTTGTCTTTTGGCTTGTGTCTAAAAGACAGATTTTCCCCCAGTGTATGCGAGAAAAATCAGGATGAAAGCCAATCGCGAACCCATCAATCATTGACAGTGCGTTTAAACGGGGGGAGAGGCGATTCGATTCTGCAATGCTGCGGCCACCGCTTCGACGTCGTAAACGCAGCCTCCCCATGTTCCGCCTCCCAGTTGTTGCAGCAATGCCCAGAGTCGCGTTTCGGGGGGGAGTTGGGGATCGGCGTGAAGTGGAACGGTTTGCTCCCGTTCATAAAGGAGACGAATCCCTTCTTCTGGGGTGACAACACAATCGGAAGTGCCGACGAAATCAAGGCGTCCGACCAGTCCCCGGCAATCGATTTCGATTTCAATCAGGTCCCCGTCCCGCAGTTTTCCAATCGGCC
>DATMFC010000162.1:0-12968 GCA_035556335.1 Planctomicrobium sp.
ACCCCTATTTCACCGACGGCAAACGGACACTGATCGCCCTCTCCACCGCACGAACAAAACCTCGCTACCTTGCCTGGTCATGATTGGCCAGGCTGGCTTGGTGTTTGCAGTTTGCGACGGGTGCCTCCTACTTGTTACGCCAACGGCGTTTTATATCACAGCCCAGGGTCGCGCAGCGCACCCTGGGTACGGAGCCAGCATAATCGATGAGATTTACGCCGACGGCGTTTTACAACCCCGGCGCTGATTTCCCCCATGTCCATATGTTGTGAACCGTCAATCCCACACATACTGTTCATCGATTTCAACGTGATATTTTTGGCAAATTCTCCGGAACTCCTCCTGAAATGTGATTTGGCGATGATGCTCTTCTTGATTGGCGATATACGAGACAAGTGTCTCGACATGAGACGGGCTGATCGAGAATGCTCCATACCCGTTCTGCCAATAGAAGTTCTCGAGATGAGTCTGTTCTTCCTTGATCCATTTCGATGATTCGCGTTTGAGTTCGCGAATCAACTCAGACACTTCAATACGGCGTCCGAAGCGGCACAGGAGATGGACGTGGTCAGCGACTCCGCCGATTTGAATGGCAGGACATCCGAGGTTCTTGCACGTTCCCGCCAGGTAAGCGTGAGTCGCGGCGCGAAATGTTTCATCCTGCAGGAAGGGACGCCGATCTTTGGTGGAAAAGATGAGATGAAGATAGATCTGCGACAAGGATTGAGACATGACGAATCTCCATTGGGCAGGCGAATGATTCAAGCATATGTTGTCAAACCGCAGTTGGAATTGACAATGCCAGGCGTTGCTGAATTACCAACGTGTCCCTCCCTCGGGTTGTAAAACCCCCTTGGTGTAAAAAGTAAAAGTACGGGTTGCGAGTGTCCTTCCTGGCTACGCCGAAGGCGTTTCAGAACACAGCCCAGGGTCGCTCACGAAGTGAGCGCACCCTGGGTTTGAATGCCACCTCCGATACAAATACCCCGAAGGGGTTTGACAAGGTGGGGACCGATCCCATTTTCTGTATTCAGCACAACTCGCGTTGTCTAACGCCTTCGGCGTAATACATCGATCGTGCGGCCCCGAACCCAGGGTGCGCTATCGCGACCCTGGGCTGTGATATAAAACGCCGTTGGCGTAACGGCAACAATGGCATCAAGCCACTGACAAACCGACTCCTATAGGTGACGACTGACAACACTGTTCCCACTTGAACTTCCCTCCAAAAAACAAAAACGGCCGGGAGGGTTCCCGGCCGTTTGAATCAAGTTAAACTGACACTTTTTTATGGAATGTTAAAGCTATCGTTTTCAACTGGTAGAGCACTCTGAGCTTTACGGTACTACGACGTTAAACTCGTTGCTGGCCGGCGTATTCGGCGTGTTACCTGACCCTGTGTTGTTTGTTGCGTTGATCGGACCGACCGGAAAGTCTGGATCAGCTGGAAGAAGCGTTGGCACAGTGATCTGGTATCCTTGCAACTGGTTGTTTGTTGATGTGTTGTTGTTGAAGTCACCGCGAATGAGTCGGCCAATGAAGAACCCTTGGGTCCGGTTAGACTGGGCTGAGTTGCCGTCCATTCTTGAATTTCCTTTGAAATCTCCGTTGACACGGAATCCACCCCCTCGGTTGCCGTTTGAAATATTGTTGAGAATGGTCACTGCGGCAGTCGTTCCATCAACCTCGCCAAAGTAGAATCCGTTTCCAAGGTTACCATAGATTGTTCCTTGTCCGGTCATACCTGGGATTGATGGGCCGAGCGGCAATTCATCCCCTGCGACGTTGTTTGAAATGTTTCCACCGGTGACTAGATCGAACCGGAATCCATCCCCGCCGTTTCTCATGGATTGCCGATTGCCGACGAAGTTACCTCCCTCCATCAGTTCAACATAGATCCCGTGACTGCTGTTACCGTTTGTAGTATTCCCTGTAACGGTGGTGAGAGCAGTCATCTCTGCGATGCGAATACCCGCTTGGCCGTTACCCTCGGAAATATTACTTTCGACACGACCATTCATATTGCCTTCCAACCAGATTCCATTTCCGGTGTTGCTACCAAAGTTATTGACAGGTGCACCAGTTGTTCCACTAAGGCTATCAATCCAGCCTGTCGTATTACCAAAGAGATTGCCGTTGATTGTTCCACCATCCGCCAGGTGGATCCCGTGAGTATTTCGGTAAGCCTGGTTGTTTTCGATATTTCCATTCACGATTCCTGCTATGTAAATACCGCTTTCACCGTTGCCCGCATTTGGCCTACCGTTTCCGGTGCCGATGTTGCTTCGTCCTCCGGTAATGTTGTCAAAAATATTTGCCGTGATGATACTGCTATTGTCAACTCCGAGTTCGATTCCGTGTTCGCCGTTAGCATAAGCGGAGTTTTCAAAGATATTGCCATTGGTGACACTTCCGGTAATCAGCAAGCCGCTTTCACTATTACTGTCCGTCATGTTTCCACTCACATTGCCGGTTGTCGTGCCGTTCCCAGTGACATGCGTCAACTCGATCCCGTTTCCGCCGTTGTTGGTGGCATAATTGCCTGTCACGTTTCCTGTGACTGTTCCGACAATTGTGAGACCGTTTTCACCATTGCTTCCAAGTCCTGAACTTGTTCCGCCATTGAACCCGGTGCGACCGTTAGTACCGGCAGTGACAGCACCGTTATTGGAAACATTTCCAGTGACATTTCCTCCGATGTAGATACCATGGCCGTTGGCATTATTGTCTGCATCATTCTCATTGATGTTTCCAATGAAGTTTCCGGCAACATGAATTCCGTCTCCGGTTCCACTCAGGCCGTTATTGTCGGCATTGTTGCCAAGAAGCATGCCGTTTGCATCAGTCCCGCCAATAAAGATCCCATTCAGAGCATTATCGTAGGCATCATTGATCTGGATCGTGGTTCCGGCTGTTGTGAGCGATCCTAACTGTCCAATATAGATCCCGGTCTGGTTCTCAGCAGTATCGTTGAAAGTCAAGTCACCGCCCAATGCAAAGTCGACATGGATACCATTCTCGGTATTGTTGATAGCATGATTGGAAGCAACAGTACCACCTTCCAGGGTTTGAATATATAAGCCATGTCGTCCGTTCTCAAATAATACGTTACCGAACGACTGGTCATATCCTAAACCACTCTGGTGTCCTACTAATCCACCGCTCATGAGGCTGATATGTAATCCATCCTCTCCGTTATTGGAGAGAGAGTTGTGCTGGATCGTTCCGTCAGTCATTTCGTCGATGCGGATTCCGTCTCGACCACTGTAATCAAAGATGTTTCCATCCCCAATGAAACCTCCAGAGAATGTTGCAATTGTTAATCCATCCAGTACGTTTCCTGTCGTCCCAAGAGTGGCTGTGTTATGGCGGATGAATCCATTAGACACTTCATCAAAGTAGAAGCCGCTTCCCTGGTTTCCATGGGAGATGTTTTCGGCAAAGACCATACCTGCGGTTCCGAAAGTACCGATTTCGATCCCGTTTCCACCATTCGCTTCAATGTCCGAACCTGTGCCATTATTCAGTGTTACATTGCCCAGAACATTGCCAATCAATTCTCCGTCAATATCGATTCCGTCTTCTCCGTTTTGGTTCGCGATATTCAGAGCGATACTGCCGGTGACATTGCCACTGACATACAACCCGTCAAGGTTATTTGAATTGGTTGTGTTGGATGTGATGTTTCCAATGACATTCCCACCAATTGCGATCCCGTTTCCGGCAACGTTGCTATTGGAGGTGTTCCCCTGAATGTGGCCAACGACATCACCGCCGATGTTCAAGCCGTCAAGCTGGTTGTTGTTGGTGGTGTTCGACGCAATGTCGCCGGTAACGTTCCCGCCGATGATGATTCCGTACTCGCCGTTTCCAAGTGCCGGATCGTTGCTTCCGGCGGTGTTTCCGAGGACACTTCCACCGACGTTTCCGCCGGTGCCTGCGACGATGTCACCGATCACGATACCGCTGCCACCGTTGCCGTAAGAGGTGTTCCCCATCAGGTTTCCACCGATGTCTCCAGCGATTCCTAAACCAGCCAGATCATTGTTGAGAGTGGTGTTGGAAGCAACATCTCCGTCAACATTTCCGGTGACAATGATTCCCATACCGGCGTTTTCATTGGCAGTATTGAATGCCAGGCTGCCGCCGACGTCGCCGTCGATATAAATCCCGGGGTCGTTGTTATTGGTGGTGTTTCCAACCACACTTCCCGTGACACCGCCGAGGATGTGCAAGCCGTCGCCGAATGCGTTGTCGCTGGACTGGTTGAAGGCCAGGTTTCCGTCAATTCCGCCGCCGACAAACAGGCCGTGGAAGATGTCGGTTCCCTTGACGCTGAGAGTGTCCGGATCGAGTCCGTTGTTATCAGTCGTGTTATGAGACACATCTCCAGTCACTGCACCGGCGACATAGATACCATGTCCGTAGGCATTGTCTATGGAAGTATTACTGATAATTCCTGCTCCGACATCACCACCGACAAAGAGACCGGTTCCGGTGGTTGGATCGATGAGATCCCCCAGGTTGGCATTTGTGATGTTCAGAGAAAGTGTTCCGCCGACATTGCCGGTGATTCGAATTCCCCCCAGTGCATTGTTGTTCGCCGTGTTCCCGACGACGTCTTCGCCGACATTTCCGGTGACGACCAGTCCATACTCTCCGTTTGCGGTGGCTGCATCTTCTCCAGTGGTGTTGCCGACAATGCTACCGGTGACGTCCCCATCAATATAGATTCCGGAGAGTGTGTTCGAGTTGGCCTCGTTGTCGATCACGTCGCCATCAACACCTCCCAGGGACATTCCCATGCCATCGATATTGCCGTTTGTTTCGTTCTGAACGACATCTCCGTTCACGGTTCCGAAGACAAAGATTCCGTCACCGTTCTGGTTCTCATTGGCGATGTTGTTCGCGAGAGCACCGTTGATGTCACCGCCAAAGCTCAAACCGTTCAGGAAGTTGTTGATGGCTTCGTTGCCGACCACGTCCCCGTCAACAAGTCCGGCCACGGAGAGTCCGCTTCCGCCCAGGTTGCGATTGGTTTCATTTCCGACAATGCTGCCGTCAACTCCGCCGTTGACAACAATTCCGCCCAGGTCGTTATCATTGGCTTCGTTATTGAAGAGATCGCCATCGGTAATCCCGCCAAGCTGCATCCCGTTTCCAGCGTTGAAATTGGTCTCGTTGAGTGCGACATCTCCGGTGACCGTTCCGCCGACCCGGATTCCGTCGTCCCCTTCGTTTAAGTTCGCAGTGTTGTTGGCGAGCATGCCGACGACATTTCCACCAATGATGAGTCCGCCGCCGGCATTTTCGTTCGTGGTATTTCCGGCAACAGGGCCTCCAACATTTCCGGTGATATGGATTCCGTCAAACCCTTCGTTCAGGTTGGCAGTGTTGTTCACAAGCATGCCACCGATGTTGCCAGTGACGAGCATCCCTCCCTGAGCGTTCTCATTTGTATTATTATTAGTCACGTTTCCTGTAATACCGCCTGTGACATAAATACCGTATACGTCGTTATCCGTGGCGGTGTTCCCAATGAGATTTCCGACAATTCCATTTGAAACGGAGATGCCAGACCAGGCATTTCCGATTGATTCATTGTAGAGAACATTACCGGTCACCCCATTGGTGACGACGAGTCCATAAAGTCCATTCTCATTTGTTTTGTTGGATGCGATGTCTCCTGTTACGCTTCCATCAATCCCGATTCCGACCCCATTTGTATTTAGCTCAGCAATATTGTTCACGATTGGGCCGCTGACATTTCCGAAGATCGCGAGACCATTCTCAAAGTTCAGGCGCGTGATGTTATTGGCGACTGGGCCTGTGACATTACCGGTAATAGAAATTCCGGAACCGGTCACGTTGCCGGAAGACTCGTTATTAGCCACGGCTCCACCGACACCGTTGGCTGTGACGATGAGACCGGATCCTTCGTTGAAATCTGTCCGGTTGTTGATCAAATCTTCGGTGACACCGCCGAGGATCATCCCGCTTCCGACACCGGCATTGCCGTTGAAGCCGGCGCTGTTGTTCGCGACAGTTCCATCCACCAGGCCAACGACATGGATCCCGTCCACAAAGTTGCTGACAGCCGTGTTGAATGCAAGGTCACCAGTCAGGTCTCCGCTAATATACAAACCGGTTCCGATAATGTTATAGTTGGTGCTATTATTAGCGACGTTACCAACCACATCCCCGTCGACATAAATTCCATGAATCGCGTTCGTGGATGCGACGTTATCGAGGATGTCTCCGGTGAAGTTTCCTGTCGCACGAATTCCGCTGCCACCCTGGTTATTGCTGGTCTCATTGCCTGCCAGAAGACCTGTGGCATTGCCGTTGATCAGGATACCGTTCAGTGCGTTGTAGCTCGCTGTGTTTCCAAGGATTTGACCCCCCGTCCCAGTCATTCCGCTGATCTGGAATCCGTTCGCTCCGTTTGCATTGGCGAGAGATCCGCCAGCTGTGTTGTTTGAGAGAACGCCCCCTGTGAGAGCGGCCACTGTAAATCCATCTTCACCGTTGCGGATCGCCGTATTGCTATCGACAGTTCCGCCGGTCATGTTATTGAACAGGAATCCGCTGAGGCCGTTTCCTTCCGCGGTGTTCGCGACGATCAGGCCATTGGAATTCGTTCCACTAAAGTGGAATCCGTGTCCTCCGTTAGCATCTGCCAGAGTCGGGCCGCCGGCCACGTTGTAGGCAAACTGGCTGTTTGCATTGTTAAAGGTGCTGATCTCAAATCCGTCGTCACCGTTTCCGGTTGCGACGTTCTTGAAGACGACGCCTCCGGAGAGGGTGTTAATATAGAACCCGTCTTCCGTGTTGTCGGTCGCGGTGTTTTCCATGATGGAACCACCGCTGACGGTTCCAAAGTCAAAGCCGTCGCGAGTGTTGGCGTTTGCCAGGTTCCCGACAAACAATGCATCCTCGGTGAGAGTTGTAATATTGTAACCGTTGACGTTCCCTTCGGCTGTATTCCCCGCAACCAGTGCGGTTCCCTTGATCGAGTTCATCAGGAATCCGTTGGCAGCGTTTCCTGTTGCTGTATTGTTTGTAATGAGAGCGTTCGCTCTGGCTTCAGTGGTGATATTAAACCCGTTCAGGTTATCAGTGGCTGTGTTGCCATTGATAATTGCGTTTCCTGAGATTGTTGCAAACCGGAATCCGTCTCCATTGGCGTTGTTCGCGGATGTGTTGTTCACCATTTGAGTATCCCCAGTGATGGTGCCAATGCGGAATCCGTCGCGATCGTTATCATTCGTGGTGTTGCCCGTGATAAGGGCCTTGCCGCTCACCGTGCCAATCGCGATGCCGTCACGTTGGTTTCCAACTCCTGCGTTGGAGGTGTTGTTGTTTGCCAGTACCGTTGAGCTTGTTAAGGTGGTGGTGAGTGTGCCAATATTAATGCCGTCCAGGTTGTTATTGTAGACGGTGTTATTGCTGATCGTTCCGCCATTAAATGTTGCAATGGAGAAACCATGCCCATTAATATTATCAAACGCCTGATTGCCCAGGATGTCTCCGTTTGAATTCCCTGTCAGCAACAGGCCATTCTGGTTCGCACCGGACATACTGTTGTTGAACAGGGTGAATCCTGTCCGGTTATTTCCAAAGATGCCATTCTGGCCACCAGTAATGGAGATGTTCTCGATCGTGGAGTCGTTGTTCAGTGTAAAGACGTTGTTTGCGATATTCGTGCCATTAACAGTGGGGCGAATTCCGTCTGAAAGCGTGACGACTTTTCCTGAGATGACACCGACCACCTGAATTGAAGCGTCCGCCCCAAGAGCGGTTTGTCCCTGGTTGAGAGTGAATCCGGAGTCGGTATCGATAACTCCCTTGTTGCCGTCGAAGATCACAAGACTGTTGTCTCCGGCGTTCGCGAGAACTGCTTCCGGATTGACGGTATCAGCGTTGATGTAACCGTTAATGAACTGACCGTTGCTGAGAAGCATGGTGTTTTCACGTCGTGTGGTGACGCGAGTGAGGACCTGGTCACGAATGATCGGAGTGACCATACGTCGTTCGATTCCTTCCAGTCTTTGAGATCGTCCCAGGCCGATTCGAACGTTGACTCCTCCGGATGCCTGTGAGCCACGAACGTCATCGTATTGGTATTGTCCGGTCAGCATGACCCGTGAACCGTTCCCCAGGAACGGCAGATCAAAGAGGCGCAGTTCTGATCGTGCTCGCGGACCGTACAGTGCTTCGCTGTCCGATCCACGCTGGTCATACGCATAACCGCCGATGTAGTTTCGCCACTCAATGCTGCGACTTGCATTGGCGACAGTCAGGAAGCCGAACTCGGCGTTGGCCCCGTAGTAGGCCGCTTCGCTGGAACTGGTCAGAAACAGGTTGTCGTCAATCGGCGTCAGGGCACAGTCGATCGTGTTGACGTCTGAGGTTGGTACGGTTCCGTTGATCCGGAAGTCCCAGCCGACATCAATCAACTCCAGCCCGAAGGTTCCCGCATGGTAGGTGTTGTTGTTTTCGGAATTGTAGTAGTCGTAAAATCCGTACGCTCCGAAAATCAGGCCGTTCGGCAGGAACTGGCGATGGCCAATCCCGAAGCTTCCCTGATTGTTCCCTTCGTTCCCGTAAATTCCCCGAAGATCGAGGAAGAGAAGGTTGCTGTCGGACTGCGACAATGGAATGAAGGCATTCGTAAAGCCGACATTGGGGTTCACGAAGTCCGCGCCCCCTGCGTCACCGAAAACGCCTCCCAATTCCAGGTAAGGTCGCCACAACGGAAGGGAATAATCAGGCGTAAACTGCGTCACAGAAGGGAGATATCCCGATCCTGAGCTTTCCGTTGACTCCTCGAGTGCAAATGTCCCGGGAGCAACAAAATCCTGCGAGATGACAATCCTCGAAGGAAACAGCATCGACAGACAGAGAATAACAACCAATGGCTTTCGCAGGCCCATTGCATTTCCTTCCATAGAGAAGTCGCTGGCTAACGACAGGCGTACCGTTCCTGCGCTCTTTTGCAGGGACTCGATGGGCTTTATCGGATTTTCCAAAGTTTCCGGTTGATCCTAATTTTGCTGTTGTATGTATTATTTTTAACTAGGTTCTGTGTTGAAAATGATCGTATATGATCAAGTCTCATGCGATGTAATTTTTGGTGAGTGGTTTATTGTGAAGCACAGGGGCGATTGCAGCAGTGCAAAAGATGTGATGGAATCTGGAACAAAAGCCATAGCGCGAATCGTCTGGCCGCTTGTGTCAGCGGGATGGCTTGGTTACTCTTCGCAGATTCGAAATTTGGCCAGATCTGGTCATTTTCAGTGCGTTTTTTAGAGCCGGGAATACAACCTCTTGTTGTTCGAGAAGTTTTGTTCACGGCTTTCAAAGAGGGTGTCAGCGTAGAAAGCGGCGCTGTTCTGTCAGGCAGTTAGTCGTATCATGCCTGTGCGACCAGCTTCATGGGGATCTTTGAGAAGCTTCCGGAATATTTGAACGAAGGATCGAGTCGGGGAGTGAACAGAAGGCCATCAGTGGTGAATGTTCATGGCATCCCCAATCGTTCCAGAAAACACTGATTGTCCATGTCAGATTCACTGCAAGATCATCACCGTATTGTCATTACCGGGGTCGGGCTGACCTCTCCGAACGGGGACAATTTAACCGATTACCGCGCTAATCTGCTGGCGGGAAAGTCGGGGGTTGTTCCGTTTCAGACGCGGTATGTCAAACAGCCGGTGCTGGCAGGAGTCTGTCATTTCGACGAATTTCTCTATCAGAAGAAAAAAGAACGGCGTCGTGGAACCCGGGCGGGATCGGTTTCCATCTATTGTGCAAATGAGGCCTTGAAAGATTCTGGTTTGGACTGGGAGAATGTCCGCAAAAACCGGGTTGGGGTCTATCTCGGGATTACCGAGCATGGGAATGTTGAGACGGAAAACGAAATCTACGAGATTTCCCAGTTTGACTATGATACCAAGGTCTGGTCACACCATCACAATCCCCGAACCGTGGCCAATAATCCGGCCGGGGAAGTGACACTGAATCTGGGAATTACCGGGCCTCATCTGACTGTCGGAGCGGCTTGCGCGGCGGGAAATGCCGGATTCATCTACGGCCTGCAGATGCTGCGGCTCAAGGAAGTGGATCTCGCGATTGCGGGCGGGATTTCCGAAAGTGTTCATACCTTCGGAATTTTCGCCAGTTTTGCCAGTCAGGGGGCGCTTGCCTGGCACGAAGATCCCGCGAAAGCCTGCCGTCCGTTCGATGTCAATCGTAATGGAATCATCGTCTCTGAAGGGGGCGGAATCTGTACTCTGGAACGGTTGCCCGATGCTTTGGCCCGAGGGGCGAAGATTTACGGGGAGATCGTCGGGTATGCGATGAATTCTGATGCCCTCGATTTCGTGTTGCCTTCGTCGACACGGCAGTCGGAATGTGTTCAGTTGGCTCTGGATCGGGCCGGGCTGACGGCCGACGACATCGATATTGTCTCCAGTCATGCGACCGCCACCGAACAGGGAGACATTGAAGAATCCAAAGCATTGCGAGCCGTTTTCGGAGATCGTCCTTCTCTGGCGATCAACAATACCAAGAGCTTCATCGGGCATGCGATGGGGGCCGCGGGAGCTTTGGAGTTGCTGGGGAACGTTCCTTCCTTTGCGGACCGGATTGCCCACGCTACAATCAACCTCGATCAACAGGATCCCCGTTGCGAACTGCGACAGGTCGTGGCCAACCGCCCACGCCATATGGAAAAGGTCGAGTACATTCTGAACAATTCATTCGGAATGCTGGGCATTAACTCCGTCGTCATCGTGAAAAAGTTCCCGGCGGAGCATGGCGGCGTTTACGCATAAGGGATCAACCGTCCCTGCTGCTCTCAATCAATTTTCTGACAATTATCTGTCTGAATGTAACACGAGGAAAGAACGGAATGACTCGGCCTGAGATTCGAGAAGTCATCATCGAGATTCTGGAACGGATTGCCCCGGACGAAGACCTTTCGAATCTGGATGACTCCGTCGCGTTCCGTGAACAGATGGAACTCGACAGCATGGACTTCCTCGATATTGTGATGGAACTCCGCAAGCAATATCGGGTACAGATCCCGGAAAACGAGTACGAGAACCTGCTGACCATGGACAGCACGGTGAATTATCTCGAGCCGAAGCTCGCCGATGTGGCGAAGTAATCAAATTCTAAATCATAAATTCTAAGAACCAAAGATGAATTGCATTGTGATCGTCTTTTTTGGTTCTTAGGATTTCGTATTTAGTATTTTCCCTTATTGTGGAGAAACGGCTCCAAAGAACTTCAACGTCCCTGGAGCATTGGGGCTGCGGACTTCCGGTGTCTTCGGTTTGAGGAAGTCGGGACTGCTGGCATCATCGGAGAGAAACTCCACTTCTTTGCCAATGACTCCGTTTTGCTGGAAGATGTTCAAGCCTGAATCTTCCGCGACTTTTCCGTCGGTCCAGTTTGACTGGGCGCTTCCTCCCTGAGTCAGTTTGGTCTTTGTCTCCGGCAGCGAAACGGCTGTATTTGCTTGCTTCACAAAGAGGTTGTTCTCAAAGACGAACCCGTTCGAACTTGATGACGGACTGGAATCAAAGCGGATTCCGTAGTCGCCGCCGACAAATGTATTGTTGACGAGTCGGGTCTTCTTGAGAATCGGGTCAGCGCCAGAGAACAGGATTCCCGACGAATTCCAGTTGAACAGGTTCTGGTTGAAATCGATGGATTCGCCAGACCCTTCCACTGTAATCCCGGCTGCCATCGGTCCTAGAAACCGGCATTGCCCTACGGTGATGTGACGGACATCGGAACCCGACGTCGCGTCAAAGTGAATTCCGCGTGCGGTTCCGGCAATGGCGCGAAATGTACAACGCTGAATCAGGACCGGACGCCCTGACAATCCGGAGAGCCCTGCCCCTTTCAGGCCGGTTCCCTGCACGTTTTCCAGTGTGACATTGATGAAGCTGGTGCTGGAAGAATATCCCCGGACCAGAATTCCTTCGCTGCGCCCGCGACAGTTGACCACCAGATTTTCAATCACCAGCCCTTCAACGGAATCGAGAAGAATGGCGGCATCTGAACCCTCCGGCTGAAGTTGCGGTGGTTCAGCAGACTGGCCGACAATCTTAATTCCCCGGGGAAAGCCCCCGAGTCCGGAATTGTCGATTTTGAGCGATTCATTGAGAACCAGTTTGCCTTCGATCTGAATTTCGTTGACGGCCGTTGAGAGGCTGGAAAGCCCGGAAATTCTGACGTATTCAATCGCTTCTTTGAGTGTGCCGAAATTTCCTTTTGGCCCCACCGTCACAATGGGACCGTTCACCTCCGGACGTTGGACAACGGGCGTTTGTGGAGTTCCCGATGACTGTGTCGTCTCAGTCTGTGTTCCGGTGATAGCAGGCGTCGGAGAACTGGCCGAGGGCTTCGTCTTGCCGCCGCCGACAAAAGCATAAATCAGCCCGACGGTGATCAGCAGAGCCAGCACACCTCCGCCGATCGCCAGAGGAATGCGGTGCTTTGTGATCGCACTCAGTAACTCGGGGGGAATACCGGATTTGATTTTCTCCAGAGAAACCGCCGACGGACTCTTCCGTTTCACCGATTTCGACGGGCTTAATTTTGAAGAAGGGCTTTTCGGGCCAGTTTTGATCGAACTCGGTTCACGACTGACAGCAAACGGGTTGTCGTCATCGTCGTCAGGAAGCAGGTCAAAATGGTCTTCATGACCGGTTTCGGATTCCGGCGCGCTGTCTGTTTCGCTCCGGTTCAACTTCATTGTTGTCGAATCGCTAATCTGCCGCGCGGAACTCGGTTGTTTTGCCTGTGAGGCATCCACATCACTCAGGCTGGACAGAAAATCTCCCAGCGGATTATGGGAAACCGGTTGGTGGCTTCGTGTTGCCACATCAGCAGGCCGGGTCGGCGAATTCACCACGGGCCGTTTTGGTTCGGGCTTTGCGAGAACCGTTTTGCCT
>DATMFC010000163.1:0-11899 GCA_035556335.1 Planctomicrobium sp.
TCTTTTGTCTGTTGTTCAATCAGGTTTTTCCAGCGTTCCTGAAGTTTCACTCGCGGCTCTTTGTCGGCGTATGGAATTCCTTCTTCCGGGATCAACTTCAATAATTTGGCGGCTCCCAGCACACAATCCGCAGCGCGATCAGTGAGTTGAGCGGTCAACTTCTCGTGATTGGAGTTGATGAAGTCGTCTCGTTCCTTTTCCCGTTTGGCGAGTTCGGTGGCAAATGCTTTGTATTCCGGAGTCGATTCATCGACGGTACCAATCACAGGGGGCATTTCCGGTTCAAAGCAACTGTTCAACATACCGTACAAAGCGTAGTAATCGGCAGTGGGAATCGCATCGTATTTGTGATCGTGACAGCGGGCACAGGCGACCGTCATTCCCATTAATCCCCGAGTGATGACGTCGATACGATCGTCAATAATATCCGGGATCCGATTCAGAAAACGATTGCCGACAGTCAGATACCCGAGAGCGGCCAGCCGGGAATCATTCTCGGCAAAACCGAGCCGGTCGGCAGCGAGTTGTTCAAGAACAAACTGGTTGTATGGGACGTCGTCGTTCAACGCCCGAACGACATAGTCCCGATAGGTGTAGGCATAAGGATAGTAGCGGTTATCTGTGAAGACGTATCCCTTCGTGTCGGCATAACGAGCGATATCGAGCCAGTGGCGTCCCCACCGTTCACCGTAAGCAGGGCTCGCGAGATACCGGTCGACAAGATGAGCAATGGCGTCGGGATGTTCATCACTGACGAATGCCTGGACTTCTTCAAAGGTGGGAGGGAGCCCGGTCAAATCCATCGCAATCCGGCGAATGAGAGTTTCACGAGATGCCTGCGGGGAAAAATCGAGTTGTTGTTCCTGCAGTTTTTCTGCGATGAACCGGTCGATCGGTGTTCGAACGTTCGCTCCATTCTTTACTTCAGGAACAGGAACATTTTCAATTGGACGGTAGGCCCAATGCTGATTGACCGCTTCTATGAAGTTGAACGTTCCGTCAGCATTGCGAGGCTGAGAACCAATGGCGCCGGCCTGATGTTTGTCTTCCGGCCAGTAAGCACCCCGTTCGATCCAGTGTTTAATGACCGCCAGTTCTTCCGGCGGCATCTTGTTGTCCGGGGGCATCTGGACGTCATCATCCGTATGGAGAATGACCTGCCAGAGACGACTGCTGTCCACCTTGCCGGGAAGCACCAGAGGTCCCCCCGCTCCGGCCCCGAAAACACCGACCTTACGGTCCATGCGAACATCGGATTCCTGCCGTTTTTCCCCATGACATTCGAAACAGCGCTTGGCCAGCAACGGACGAATGTTCGTTTCGAAGTATTCTTCTTCCGGACTGGCCTGTGCGGTCGCAATACCGAACACCGCGATGCAGACCGTCATCGTGAATGCCATTACGCACAGATGAGGCAACGTTCCATTCGGTAATGAAACGTGAAACGACAGACTGCGGTGTTGAGAAGACGCAGAAGCCATACTGAAACCAACCGGAGGGAGGGATGAAACGGGGCGGGACAAATCCATCAACGTCGACTTCTATTCTAAGCAGAAATCGACGTCGATGTTGAGGAAAATTGACCGAAAATTCAGAGTTTCAGTCCTGGAACATATACAGACGAACACATCTTAATGACGTTCCAGATCAATCTTGTTCCCAAACTCCAGCTTGGGAACGAGGGGTTTAAACAGATGGACACATTACATGGACGTTCCAAATTCCTTCAGCACAATCCCGGCGACATCCACATCGTGATACTCGGCGTCTGGCAATCCGGACGAGGAGATGAGCACTCCTTTACGAGACTCGTCATCGGCTGGAGCCCCATGAGAGCCTTTCACCAGTGACGCATTGAGAGGAATCGTTCGCGCTGGCATTTCGATGAACATTTCGACGGGGTCGTAACCGGGCTTCTTGTGGATATCGACTGTGCGCGCATAGTCGGGAGCCTTGTTGTCATCTTCCCACCAGTAATAGGCAAACCAGGCATTCGGTTTGGCGATGAGAACAATTTCTCCGGAACGGGGATGATTCAGCGAAAAGTTCTTCCGTTCCTCTCCGACAAGAACATGCTCAATCCCGGAGTGATCGCGGAAATTGTCTGCGACCAGATCAATGTCGTCCGGGTCGTTCACAAAAACATGTGCCAGCTGATGGTCAACAAGAGCCCAGGCGGGAGACTTCCCTGGGAGGAGTTGTTCTTTTCCATTTTCTTCACGGAAGGCTAGCAACCCCGCTTCGCGCAGCAGGCGATTGGGATAGATCACGGTATCCACTTCGTTGATGACATACTCGCTCGCCACGAGCCAGTGGATGTCTGTCAAACCGGCGTCGTTGAATCCCTGAAGCAGGCGTCCCAGCGAGTTGTCCAGATCGACAACCGCCTTCAATGCTTCCGGGCTGTTCGGGCCATTTTTCTGAGCCGCATAATCCAGGTGGGGCAGATAAATGTATGAGAAACGAGGTTGAAACTTCTTTGCGGCAACCACTGCGGAATCGATGATCCAGTCGGTCGATTTGATGTTGGCGAGCGGTCCCCAGAAGTGCATCAACGGAAAGTGACCCAGCTGATCACGAAACTCGCCATACAGTTCCGTCGGCTTCGTATAACACCAGAGTGACTCGGAACCATCGGGATTATGGATCGGGGCGGGAGTGCAGATGTAGTCTGCCTTGGCTCCTTTCGAATGAAGTGGAAACCAGACCGCCGAGGTAATCTCGGGGTCATGCTGATGCAGACGTTCCCAGATCTGTGGAGCTTCGAAACAACTGTTCCAGGCCGTCCACATTTCCACCTCCCCTTTGTCCCGATAGAAGAATCCATTGGCGATGATGCCATGTTCCTCGGGGCCGACACCGGTGGTCATATTCGCTTGAACCGGACAGGTCACGGCGGGGAAAGTGGGGGCCAAAGTCGAGATCGTGCCGGAAGAGACGAGTCGTCCCAGATTCGGCATGTGAGCAACGTCTTCACGTCGCAAGCCGGGAACGGAAACAAGGACGACATGTCTGGCCATGGGGGAGGCTCCTGGTAGGGTGTCTTTCCCGGACTCTCACCGGGGTGGGTGCTCCTGTTCCTGAGGCACAGGAGTAGCAGCCTGTCAGTTCAGGTCGTGTCTCAGTGTATCTGAAATCCCCCTCGTGAGTAGTCGTTGCACGGTATCAGAATGGTTGTGAGACTCGATGTGATGCAGGAAGTTCGGATCGAGACACCTTTTCAGATCGTGGTTCTCTTCCAGAAATTTTGCCTGATTCCACAAAAGTCAGCAAAATAATCTGGAGCGAACCGGCAGACTCGAATTTACACACTTTTCCGATTCTGATATTCCTCCCCCCGCAATCACCATCCCTGAGGTGAGACCAACGTGGTCATGCAGGGATCCGCACGTGTACACATGGTTTGGAACCAGGCTGTAACACGTGTCCCGGTAGCGACTTCAGAGATGATAGCCCACTTGATCAGACAGCTTCATTTGAGGCTGTTCTCGCAACGATAGGATTCGATATGTCGTCACGGACGGACGACGCGGGAGCAACAGGCGCCCGTCGTTTACGGTTGCTTTTTGTGGATGACGAAGCCCCCATCCGAATGGTCATGGGGAAAGAGCTTCAACGGATCGGACATGACGTCACGATCGTCGACGGCGGTAAGGCAGCGCTGGAAGCTCTGTCCGAGAATGCATTCGACGCGGCGATTGTCGACCTCCGAATGCCGGAAGTTGACGGCTGGGCTGTCATCGAGCATCTGAAAAAGGCAGGTTCCGACACCGATGTCATTATCAGTACCGGTCACGGCGGCATGGATGATGCCATTCGTGCGATCCGTCTGGGAGCGTACGACTTTCTGCGAAAACCCTACAAAATCGTTGAAATTGACAGCGTTCTGAAACGAGTGGCTGAAAAGCGGACTCTCGCCAATCGTGCCGCTGCACTCGAAAGCGAGCTTCAGACTGTTCGTGGAAAAACTCAACTCGTCGGCGAAAGTATCGCCATGGGACGGGTGAAGAAACTGGTCGAACGAATCGCTCCCACCGATTCCAGTGTTCTCATCCTCGGCGAAACCGGAACCGGAAAAGAACTGGTTGCCAGGAGTATTCATGAACACAGTCATCGCTCCAAAATGCCGTTTGTCGCAGTGAACTGCGGGGCGTTGCCGGAGAATCTGGTCGAAAGTGAACTGTTCGGGCACAAAAAAGGAGCCTTCACCGGAGCCGATACCCCCCGCAAGGGACTCATTGAAGTCGCGAACGGCGGAACGTTGTTTCTCGATGAACTGGGAGAACTCGACAAAGCGATGCAGGTGAAACTCCTCCGATTCCTGGAATCCGGGGAAGTCCGCCGTGTCGGTGAGAACGAAGCCTTCACTGTCGATGTCCGGGTCGTTTGTGCGACCAATCGGAATCTGGAAGACATGGTGGGAGAAGGGACATTCCGAGAGGATCTCTTCTTCCGGGTGAACACCTTTGAAATCCGGTTGCCTGCTCTGCGGGAACGGAAAGACGATATTCCGGCGCTGGCTCACTTTCTGGCCATGCGACATATGAAACGAAGTTCATTGCCGGAGAATCTGCTTTCGCCGGAAGCGATTGAGGTGTTACGCGGTCACGACTGGTCGGGAAATATTCGGGAACTGGGAAATGCCATCGAGCATGCCGTGATCCTTTCCGACGGTCAGACAATTCAACCGGAAGACCTGCCCACCAGCGTTTCCCGTCGCCATGCGGCGAACGATAAGCCATTTGACATTGGTAACTTCGGGCATACCATGACTCTTCGAGAAATCGAAATGGAAGTCATCTTGCAGACCATGGAAAAGTTCCGTGGTGACAAACCGAAAACCGCCGATGAACTCGGAATCGCCCTGAAAACGCTGTACAACAAACTGAATCAGCACCAGTCGCTGGATCAAGCGAAGGCGGGATGAGGCAGGGCTTTCGCTTTATTGAAAATCACTTGGGAGGGCGAGGATCCTGCCGAGCCGCAAACCATGGAAAGCGTGATCTTTATGCGGCTCAGCAGGAGCTTCGCCCTCCCGGAAATTGCCAATCGCGAAACAAGCAGAAGCTTTACCGGATAAAGCAGACTGACTGACACTTCCAAGCAAACCGCCCCCTGAAATTTGGGGGCGGTTTGCTTTTTGGATCTGGAGTTTTCGGCTGACCACGCGAAAATAAGCGAAATCCTTCATCCGAATGATTCACCACGGAAAAGACGAAAATTACGGAACAGGAATGAAGAAAATGAGTCATGAAGAAATTTGGTGATCCTCTGAAACAGCAGTTGGTTTTCAACAGACCACCTTCTCGTCTCTTCATTTCCGTGTTTTCCGTCCATTCCGTGGTTCTTCTGCATTTTCCGGCAATGACCCGGCAAATGAACTTCTGTTTCGGAATTCGCCGGACCGGAAAAATCCTTCCCCGGTTTTCGATCTTCATCCCGATTTGGCAGTCTCTTCCCGGCTTCCAAGAGGAAATGTTCGATAAAGATCAATGACAGAACCTCATTCCCGCAATTTCTTCCATTCAGAAAACTGACCGGAAGAGAGGATTGAAGAGGTTAGGGGAATCAGCGAAAATGAGGCGTTGGAGTATCGACTTTCAAATGGTCTGTATTCTGATTTCCACTTCGACTTTCTCTTGGAATTTGCTGAGACTGACACAAAGAACATGGCCGTTCGCGATCCAGACCTGTTGATTGACCGCAATCTCTCAATTCCGATTTCGGAGTTGCGGTTTGCGTATGTCCGCAGTTCAGGGCCGGGAGGACAGAACGTCAATAAGGTCAATTCTCAGGTTCAACTCGCCTGGCGGGTCGCCGACTGCCAGAGCTTGCCTGCCGATGTTCTGGAACGTCTGATTGCCGCACAGCAGGGACGAATTTCCAAAGCGGGATACCTGCGAATTCACAGTGACCGATTCCGGGATCGGGAAAAGAATCGACAGGATTGTCTGGATCGACTGAAGGACCTCATCGCCCAGGTGGCCCAGCCTCCTCGTCCCCGACGAAAAACAAAAGTCCCGAGACGGATCATTGAAGCTCGACTGAAAAACAAGCAACAACGATCTGATGTGAAGCAATCCCGCCGCCGTCCCCGATTGGATGATTGATCTCCAACCCGATTCTCCGCGATAATGATCTCATTTATGAGTAAGCCGTTCAGTCCCCGACAAGAAAAGAAAACCGCCGCACGAGAAGTTCAACCTCGTGAAATGGTGGTTTTCTATCGCAGTTGTGGGAACTACAGCCCGCTGGGAGATTGCTGGCATCTGCAGATTCGAGGGAGCATCTTTGCCGCCTCTCACAGTCGCATCCGAAAAGGAGTGCTGCTGCAACTCTTCAAGCGAATCGTCAAACCGGAAAACGCGATCGATGTCCGGCGACGTTTCCATGATCGTGCCCGACTTTTTCTTCAGGACGGAAAGAAAGGGAGATCAGTCCCGATCGCCATTGCCGAGCAGTCGTTCCGCTTGTCAGACACCTTGCCGAACGGTCAATTTGAAACCACGATCACCATTCCGGCCGCCGAACTCGAAGCCAGCATTCAGGTCGATCATTACGGCCGACGTTTCGTGCAATTTTGCACACGCCTGCCGGAAGCGGATTCCCGACTGTTTACCGGGGAAGTGGAATTGATTTCTCCCGAAGGCGTCTCTCTCATCTCTGATATTGATGACACGATTAAAGTGTCGAACGTGCAGAATCGACGAGAGTTGCTGGCGAACACCTTCACGCGGGAGTTTCAATCCATCGACGGAATGCGGGAACTCTACCAGCAATGGGCTAAGTCCGGGGTGCATTTTCATTACGTCTCGGCCAGCCCCTGGCCGTTGTATTCTCCGCTCGTCGACTGGTTATCGACCGATTCTTTTCCCACAGGAACCCTGCATCTGCGTCATGTCCGGTTGAGGGATTTTCGAGGAGACCGTACTCGCGAAGCCGCGTTTCGTTCGAAGCAACTCGCGATCGAAACCTTGCTGCGACTCTACCCTCATCGTCAATTCGTTTTTTGTGGTGATTCAGGAGAACGGGACGCCGAACTGTATGGAGAGGTGGCCCGACAGTTCGGCCAGCAGGTTCGACATATCGCGATCCGCAACTGCGGACACGGAGCAACGTCTCTCGAAACGGTCGCCGCCCGACTGGCCCATTTGCCGGACTCCCGCTGGTCGATTTTCAACGACCCACGAGAATTGAACGGCTTGCTTTAGAGCAACTTGCAAATAACTTCCCCGTCCCCTCCACGCGGAGTGCAGCGTTTTTCCTGTCAAAACGCGCGCTGCGCGGGCAGATGGTAGAGCAAACTGCTCTAGGCAGGATTATTCACCACTGTTCGTTATGCCGGGATCTCGACGACGGTCTCCATGATGGTGCGATTGAGCTGGGCAACCGATGTCGCGGAAGCCATTCCACCGGGATGTGAGCTGTTCAACGGGAACTCAGCCGGAACCTGACCTGCTTCGCGGAGATCCATCCCGTCAACCCAGACCATGTCACGTCCTAATCGCTTGGCAGTATACAGGGCGAAGTCGGCCCGTTGTGTCAGTGAATCTGGTGAATCGCTCGGAAAGGCTTCCGTCACCCCGCAACTCACGGTGACCCGAAACGTCCTGTCACGGAAATGACAGACATTTTCCCGGATCGATTTTCGACAGGCTTCCGCCTGTTCCTGAGCATTCTTCAACGAGCAGTTTGACAGGACGATCGCAAATTCTTCACCCCCATAACGGGCGACGAAGGCGTCTCCTTTGAAAAGCTCGCTTAACTTCCGGGCGACACAGTGCAACACCGAATCTCCGGCCTGATGTCCCCATTGATCGTTGAAGACTTTAAAATGGTCGATATCCATCATCACCATACAGTGCTGTCTCTTTTTCGACTTGGGAGAATTCAGCAGCGTGGCCAGCATGTTGTCGAGGGCCTGGCGGTTGGCGACTCCGGTCAATCCGTCTGTTGTGGCGGCGTGCAGATAGGCACTGAGCAGATTCTCCTGGACTTTCGCATCGACCTTAATAGACTCCGCCAGTCCAATCGCCGCACAAAGACCGGTCAGCCCGCTGATCATCCAGACAAAGCTCATACTGTGATTCATTTCGGGAATCCAGCCGGCCAGCAGCAGGCACGCGCTGATCCAGGCACATACTCCCACCAGTAGAAACCGTGTATGACACTCCCGTGACCGCAATTCGCTGGTCAACCGAGCATGGTCTCTGACTGGTGTTATCGTTGCATTCATTGTCGTGACTTTCATCCTGCGAAATGACGCTTGGCCCGTGTCGTCCCGGTGATCTGGCATGCAAAACGGGATCGATGACTTCTTCTGTTCATGACTTGTTGCGCATTAGAATCGGATTGACTCTGATTCGTGTTGATCGGCATCCGGCAGGTTCTTGACGAACAGGGCCAGCATAATCCAGGCCCATCCGTTGAACAGCAGTTCAAACCCGACCAGCAGCCCGATAATCCAGAGTGTGCATTCGGGGAACTGTCGCCAGATCACCAGTCCGAGAACAAAGCTGACGCCCCCATTCAGCAAGACCCAGCCCCAGCCGGGAAAACGCTCAACAAGAGAGACAACAATTCGAAACAGGCCACTGGTCAAAAACACGGCGGCCAGAATTAACGTCAGTCCGGCGGCCCCTTCGATGGGGTTCTCCAGAATCAGAAATCCACTGACCAGGTACAACACGCCGATCAGCAATTGCAGGAGAAACCCCTTCCAGCGTGCGGCCTGAAAGGCACTCACGACCAGAAAGGCCCCGGAAACCAGAATCAGAATTCCCAGAATCGTGACGAATTCAACCGTCGCCACAAATGGAAGAGCAATCGCGAACGCACCAAACAGAGACAACGCCAGTCCGAGCGCGAGAAACCAGATCCAGTCCTTCTTCAAGGCGGACATTTCAGGGACGAATCGTGGGACAGAAGACACGGCAGGCCTCACTCGTAAGTTGTGGAAAGTGTGTCAATGTGACACGGTTCTCCTCGACTCTAGGCCAAGGTCTTAAGCGGTGCGACCAAAAACTCTGCCAGCGATTCAACTTCGCAAGGACTTTTTCGCGGAAACAGGTCCAAATACAACGATTGTACCGCGAGAAGGGTTCGCCCCATGAGTAATAGGACGCATCTCCCAAGATTTCTTCGCGTGCGACATATCTCTCTGAAAGGAATCGATTTCTATCGAGACGCCGAACCAGAATGGTCTATGGATTCGTTCCGGAATGCGATTCCGTGTTCTCTATTTTTGGATCACATTTAGCCGAGTGAAGTTGCCATTGGGGAGCCGCGATTGCTTGCAATCGAGGCTACCCTGACCATCTCAGCTTCAGACCGCTAACTAAACCGTGACCTTTTTTGGTGATCCCTCTGAATTTCCCGGCCTACGTCGATGCCCTCGCGGTTGCGGTTCCGGCCAGTTTTCGTGCGTGGGCGATGGAGGTGTCGGCCGTCAATTGGATGCGAACCTGCCAGCGTCCGGTCTGATCCGGGATGAACCGCCAATGGGGAACCACAACGCAGCTTTGATGAACTGCCTCGAATCCCCCCTCACTCTGGCTGACGGTTTCAATCGGGAACGTCCAGCATTCGGCCGGATGCGTGAACTCCAGAGAGGCGTCGACACCGAGCCATTCGTCGACCAGTCCAATCCGCAGCAACGGGGGAAGTGACTGCACGGTTTCCAGTCGCCCCAGTTGGGCTCCGTGACCGTTGTAGTAATACCGATCATTCGCTCCGGAGGGCATCGCGGCGAAATTGAACTCGACACCGAAATGAACCGGCACGCCGGGCGGAAGCTGACTCAGTTCATACGTCACTTCAAGCTGACTTCCGTTGCCGGAGTCGAGTGCCACTGTCTTTTCAACCTTGATCCAGTGGTCTTCCATCTGGCCTTCACGGGTCATCACCGCTTCGACCCGGGTATCAGAATGGCGCAGGCGGGTTTCATAGACGCCGAGAACGAAGTCTCCCACTTCCCCTTTACCCAACTGGAATTCCGGGAGATCAACATCGGGTCTCATGAAGTGATCGACAAGGGCTTTTCGTGGCCAGCGGTCGTACGCAATTTTCTGATCGAGGTCTTCCTGCTTGAAGCGAACCCCTTCATGCTTGTTGAACGCCACGTCATCCACTTCATCACTGGATCCGGCTGCTTCCAGAACGGTCTGATGATACGGTTCCGGGCGGCGATTCAGCGTTGCCAGCAGGTTGACGCACACGGTTCTCAGATCGAGTTCATACAGGTGCCCTCCCCGCGCCGGTGCGAGGTAAGCCACGAGTTTTTCCCCGGCGAGACGGACTTCTTTTCGGGCGTCGAGATTGTAGTCCTGAGCTTCAATATCAACCCAGCGCCCTTCCCGACCGCTCAGTTTCTCCACAACGTTATCAGCAGCAATGAGATGGCGATAAATGGCATTGCGCAAGTGAGGAAGGTACAGCCCCCCAAACGCTCCGTGCCAGTACGGACAGTTACATTGTCCACGATAGAGATCCATGTGGGCCTGTTGCAGCAGGTCCGGGAATTCTCTGGCGACATCAGAACGGGAGAGTTCGTGCAGACGCTCACTCACTTCACGTGAGCGACAATACATCTCGTTACTTTCCGGGTACTTCACAAGGAAATTACGCCATGTCCCGGCCCGAAAGAATGGCTTGATTTCTTTCCATTCGGGTGTCTCGGAAAGATGTTCGAACGCTTTGCGGTAATCGAGTTGCTGATCGGTCGGCAGAGCCCATTCCGTCATTTCCCGATAGCTGGCATTGGGAAGATAAACTTTCCCTTGCGGAGGAACATGATCGACCGCTTCGGCCATCGTGACAACCTGCAGCCAGTCGGCATTCTCCCGGAATGCTGTAAACATCTCACGCAGCCAGCCTTTTTCGTAAACGTGTTCTTTCGTCCCGGGCCAGGAACCGAATTTTTCCCCGTCATCACCGAACGAAACAATGGTCTCGGGATGCCGTTGAGCAATTGTTTTCAGGTAGGCGATTGTCTCTTCCGGAGTCGCCCAGGGGATGGCATATCGCAACGGCTCATCATCCGGGAAGACTTTCAGAAGTCGTCCTTCGTTCTCCGTTAAGAAATACCCATGCAGACGGTCTTCACCCAATCCGGCCCAACGGAAATGGGAGTCGTCCAGAATGGTGTATTCCAGACCGGCGTCGACGATATCACTGGCGAAATTCGGTTCCCAGACTCGTTCAGGGACCCATAATCCACGCACGTTTGTTTCGAAGAGATCGTTCAGATGTTGGGTATAGGCCTGAATCTGACCAACACGATCCCGACCGGGAATGGCGGCCAGGATCGGCTCGAAGAAGGGACCGCCGAGTAATTCCATCCGACCGGCAGCAAGATAGCGACGCACCCGATCGATGTATTCGGGATGCCGGACTTCCAGCCATTCCAGCAGACTCCCGGAGAGATGGAGCGTCACAGGGATTTCCGGGAAGTCATCCAGAACCGCCATGAACGGTTCGTAGGCGTCCTGATAGGCCTGTTCAAAAACGCCGTCGAAATTCCCGACAGGCTGGTGGTTGTGAATCGCGAAAATCAGGCGAAGCCGAGGCCTCATAGACGTGTTTCCCATCCGGCGTGTTCAAGCTGCCATCACAGCACACAGCATCCAGAAGTCCCTAAAACTTCTGAATCTCACTCTTGTGATAACAAGTTGACTCTACAGATTGAACACCGGTTCTGCCACGAATGGCAGAACTTGCAGGAGTTCAGAGGAATCACCGCAAACCTCAATCCAGAATTCGCAGTCTAACTGGAAGACAGAAAAGAATAGGCAACATGGAGAAGATGGTGTCCGGATGTTGACTCAAATTTGGGTCACACTGTAGCAGAATGATGTCGCTCGTCTTGAAGACACCGGGTTATAAGAGTCTGGCAGAGAAA
>DATMFC010000164.1:0-12477 GCA_035556335.1 Planctomicrobium sp.
TTCAGGCCATTGGTTGAGAAGCTCGGCCCTCCTACGCTGGCGAACGTGGTGTTCAGGCTCGTCGTGGGATCGAGGAACTCGTGAATCCACATCGCTCGGGCGGTTGGTGTCCAGCTTCCGCCTTGGGGGCCCTTCAGATTCGTCGACAGAGAGGTTCCCAGTACACCTCGCAGAGCGTTGGCATCGATACGGTCCACCGCGAGATTCATCACTCCGGCGCCCGATTCGTTAAAGGCATTCTGTCCCACGTAGATATAGTTGAGCGCTACGAACGGTTGCAGAACCACGTTTCCACCACGGAACCGCAATCCCTGTTCGAGCCAGGTGCTGGACTGCCAGCCGTTGTAGTCGGCCGTCGCGGTGGCGTTGATTCCCGGGACTGCCACGGTCCGGGATGAATCGTATTCGTTGAACCCGAAGGCACCTGAGAGCAACGTATACGTCCAGTCCAGATCACGAATTCCATAGCCTCCGAACTGGCCGGCATTGGAGATCACCGACTGATTACGGCTCGGAGTCTTCAGATCCATATAGGCATACGAACCGAACATTCCGATCGTATGAATCGAATCGAGATCCCGGTCCAACCCGAACAGCGTGCCACCAATTCCATAGCGGGAACCACCGGCGTTGCCATCACTTTCCGCGTTTCCGCCCAGTCCGTATCCGCTCATCCAGCCGCGCCACTGGTCATCGTGAGAATTTTCCAGACAGTGGATCAACAGAATGGACTGGCCGGTTTTCGTGTCCTTCACCAGTGAAACATCGGCATTGGAAACACGTCCCCGACCGGCGGGGCTGGCATTGGCTGCGAAGCCGTTCACATTCTGGTTCCCTCCCAGAATGTTCTGGCGCAGGATCAGTTGCATCATCAAGGCGTTTTGAATCTGCAGCTGGGCAGTCGTCCCATAGATTTCCCCGGTCATCTGGTTCAGGGCCGTGTCGAGGTCCGTGGTCGTGAGTTGCTGCAGATCGGTAATCAGATCCTGAAGCTCAGGCGTCGGGCTCAAGCTGTGGAAGTCGAGGTAATTCGCGACCTGCATCTGGTTGAAGCTGTTGGCGAAGGCGGCGAAGTCCGACTGAATGGAATTCAGAGTGAAGTAAGCGGTGTTTCCGTCGTATCCCAACACCGCGTTGAAGAACGCCAGGTTGTCGGTGATGTCGGCGAATCCCCCAGTCAGGCCGCTGTCGGCGGTGAGAAAATCATATCGCATGCCGTGGGTGTAACCCGCTCCGCTGGCTGCGACTACGTCCACGACACCGTCCAGAGCGGCTGCTCCATTCACCTGCACGAAGTCGTTGTTCACGCCCGCGACCGGTGTGGCCGACAGGTCATCGATTTCAATTTGCAGTGTTCCATCGGAGGTTTGGGAGAAGACGCCATTCACGGTCATCGTGCCGATGGAGTTGCCGGGAGCGAACAGGCCGCTGTTGGTCAAATCACTAATCGTCCCCGTTCCCGAGAACTGCGATCCGGAAGCAATTTGCACGCGGCTGCTTCCATAGGTGCCGTTCACCACCAGGTGGCCGTCGAGAAGATTCAAAATCCCGTTGTGCGACCCCATTCCAGCCAGCTCCAATTTGCCGCCGCCGGAAATGTCCAGGTTGCCGCCGCCGGAAAGGCCGCCATCCCAGAGGGAATCGAACCCGTTGGTATTGATGGTGCCGCCATTGGATCCCAGCGTGATGCCACGCGAGGAGGAGCGATCGGCGTCGGTCCGCAACGTGCCGAGGTTTAAGAAAATGCCTCCCGAGGCATCCCCGAGGTTATTGTCATTCGTGATGGCAATCGTGCCGCCAATGATGATATTCGTTCCGCCGGAATAGGTGTTGTTGCTGGAAAGGATCAGAGTGCTATTACCACCTTTGACGAAGGCTCCGGTGCCGCTGATGACTCCGCTAAACGTGGAATTGTTGTCGGACCGCGTGGCCAGCCCCCCGCTCCCCAGATCGATATTTCCGGAACCGGAAATCGCGCCGACCGTTTGACCGAAGTCGTTGAGGTCGAACGTCGCGCCGTCGTCCACGAAGAGATTCGTGGTGTTGCTCAGCGACTCAATCTCGCCGAGTTGCAGCGTCCCCCCCAGGACGTTGGTGTCGCCGCTGTAGGTGTTGGCCCCGTTGAGAGTCAACACGCCATTTCCCGTTTTGGTGAAGGATCCGGTGCCGCCGAAGCCCCCGCCGAAGGTCGAATTGAACCCGTTGGTATTGATCGTTCCGCCATTAGCTTCCAGCGTGACAAGGCGGGAAGAAGTGATCGACGCATCGGTGCGGAGCGTCCCGCCGTTGAAGCTCAGTGTTCCGGAGCTGTCTCCCAGATTGTTGTCATTCGTGATGGCGACGGCGCCGCCGTTGATGTTCGTCCCGCCGCTGTAGGTGTTGGTGCCGGTCCCTTCTTTGGTGAACGAACCGGTTCCGGACATCACCCCGCTGTACGTGCCGTCGTTATTGTCATCGATGATGACTTTGTCGTTGTTGATAATGTTGCGGTTGTTCATCGCGCCGATCGTGCCGATCAACGCCCCTTCATCCACAGTCACCAGTCCGGTATTGCTGAGCGCCTGATTCTTTGTGAACGTCAGGCTGCCGGAGCCGGTCTTGACGAAGTCCCCCCCTCCGGTGGAAGCCAAATAACCGTCAAAGACCGCATCGTTATCGGTCCCCACGGTTGCGGTGCTGCCGGTGTTGATGAGCAGGTAACCGGTTCCGGTCAGGTCTCCCAGGATCGCGTCGAAATTGTTATAAACTCCCAGCGTCCCGGTCCCTTCCAGATGAACATTGTTCTGTTGCGTCAACGCATCGGGACCGTTGACGATGACCCAGGCGGGGCCGACAACTTTGAGATCACCGGTAAAGCCGCTGTTGTCGCCATTCAACCACAGGGAGACCCCCGCGTCTTCCTGTCCCCGCTGGAAGGTGAGTTTTCCGTCCCCGGACAGTGCCCCATTGAGGAAAGCGTTATTGCCTCCCAGGAGCATGCCATCCTGAATGATGGTCAGGTCTTCGTTGAGGACAATGTCATTGAACAGAATCCGTGAGGACACGTCGCCGAGAAGTTTGAGGTTGCCTCCGTTGGCCTGAATGTCACCAGTCCCCAGGTTGGAGATGGATCCTGAGATGGCGATCGTCCCGGAATTCAGAAAGGTGTCTCCGAGATAGGTGAGCGAGCCGGAAAGTTCGAGCGTGCCGCCGTCGTTATTGGAAACGGAGCCGGCGCCGGAGATGTTGCCGTTGATCGTCAGCGTGCCGTCGCCGGTCTTGTTGAGCCCGGCATCGGTGAAGATGTCATCGTTGTAGGTCTGGGTGTCGGGAGCATCCACCTGCAGGTTGATCTCCGTGCTGCCCCCCATGAAATAGAACCCGGACCCGGCTGTCCCGCCGTTGGCACCGGCTGATCCGGTCCCGACTCCAATGCCGCCGACACCAGCGTTGATCTTTCGTGCGGCTCGGCGGGAGCCTCCCCCTTCCAAAACCGATTCCATCATGAAAAGAGGCTCAAAACATTGAACTTTTCAATAAGTGCAACTGTAGTATTAGGACTGTCCTTGGAGTATAGCCCGGGAACCGGTCGCTGCTATTTTTATCAATGAGAATACGTGTCGACAGGTTACGCCAGCAAGGTCAGAAGTTCCTTACGACAGTGTCCGGGTGCAGGACCTCGCCAGTGGAGATCCTGGTTGCAATAAATCCTCCGTTGACAAGTTACTTCTCATGACCTACTGTACTATCGTGCTAGAACAGTAGGTTATTATGTTTCTTCGCATCGATCCTGCCAGCAGCGTTCCCATCTACGAACAGATCGTTCGGCAGGTGAAGTTTGCGATTGCCAACCGCACATTGCAGGTTGGGGAACATGTTCCGTCCGTACGGGAAATGGCCAGTCAGGGGGCGGTGAACCCGAATACGGTGGCCCGAGCTTATCGTGAACTTCAGGCAGACGGTATTCTCGTTCCGATTCGTGGGACCGGACTGGCCGTAACCCCGGAAGCTCCGCAACTCTGCCGTAAACAGCGCCTGGAACTGGTTCGGGAACGGTTGCAATCCGTTCTTACTGAAGCTCTGCAGAACCAGATTGAACCAGACGAGTTGCGGAAGATGCTGGAATCAGAACTGAAACGTCTGTCAGGCAGGAAATCGACCAGATCGGAGTGACCATGAGTAATGTCGTCTCGCTGCAGCATGTCTCGAAACGCTTCCGTAAGACACAGGCTCTGGATGATGTCTCCATCGAGATCCCTCCCGGCACCGTCTGTGCATTGCTCGGAGCGAACGGAGCCGGGAAGTCGACTGCAATCCGATGCCTGCTTGGATTGGAGCGTCCCGATTCCGGGCGGTGTGAAATTCTCGGCATGGAATCTCAAAAATACAGTCGTGAAATTCGTCAACGAGTCGGGTACGTCGCCGAGAAACCAGCACTCTATGACTGGATGACGGTCGAGGAAATGGGTTGGTTCGCCGCCGGATTTTATCCACCGGGATACCAGCAGGAGTATCAGCAGAACGTCAGCAGATTCGGTCTGAGTCTGAAGCAGCGCATCTCCGAACTCTCCAAAGGCTCTCGCGCCAAAGTGGCGCTGTCTCTGGCCTTATCACATAATCCAAGGCTGCTTGTACTGGATGAACCGACGTCCGGGCTGGACCCGCTTGTCCGGAGGGAATTTCTGCAAAGCATGGTCGATGTGGCCGGTCAGGGGCGAACCGTGCTGCTCTGCAGCCATCAGGTACATGAAGTGGAACGGGTTGCGGATTACGTTGCAATATTGCTGCAGGGAAAGCTCGCCTGCTTCGAACGACTGGATGATTTGAAACACCGCACGCGCGAACTGGTGATGAGACTGCCGGAATCGGATTCACCGTTACCGCCGCTTCCGGGAGTCGTGCTGGCACAGACATCGCTTGGACAGGAACGGAGCGTGTTGATACGCGATCTGGATGAACAACAACTGTCTGGGTTCGTCGAGTCGGGAATCGCTTATGAGGTCAGGCATCCCAATCTGGAAGAGATCTTACTCTCCCTTCTCCGTGAGAAACGGGAGCAGGGAGAGAGGGACAAACAGGATGGGAAAAGCATCCTGACCAGCAACAGGTGAACGTCACTTATTGACGAGCATGGACCCGACTTTCTCTGTATGACAGATGTGAGTTTCTCATGATGCTGCTTCCAAATCGCTGCTTCTCCCGAATCGTGTGGAAAGAGTACCGCGCACAGTATCAAATCTGGCTGGCACTGCTCATTGGTGCGATTGTATTTCAGGCTTTCTTTCTGTTTTTCGATACGACAACACAGCAGGTGCAACCGGATTACCCGATTGCGGTCGGAGTCATTTTAACGCTCTGTTATACCGTCAGTTGTGGTGCGATCCTCTTCGCCGGTGAACGGGAAGAAGAGACCGACCGGTTCCTTCAGACGCTGCCGTTTCCTGCCTGGAAATTCTTCGCCGGGAAATTGACGTATGCGTTCCTGAGTATCGCACTGTTTGCGGGAGGAACGTATTTAACAGGATATGCCATTGCTCTGGCAGTGAGCCCGTCGAGTGTATCCCGGTTCTCCAATCCAGAAGGTCTAATGATCATTCCCTTTTCGAAAATTTATCTGGAAGGGGCCTTGATTCCCAGTTTCCTAAGCTTTGCATCGGCAGCGGTCGTGTCCATCCTCACCAATCGGGTGATGTTCGCTCTGGTCGGCGGCTCGATATTGACCGTGTCATTGAACGCGACGCTGATCCATATCCAGCGGGAAGTATCGCCGGAAATTTACAGCTTATCAGGAGGAGTCATTCTCCTGACCGTATGCGGAGCCTTCGTTCCGGCATGGTTACACGGAGGGCCGAGATGGTTCGCGGTCTCTGGTTGGGCAGGGTATCTTCGAGAGCGTTCCTGGCATCGGGCATTTCGCACGCGATTTCTGAAATGGGCATCAAGTCGAGCAGCCCCAGCGGCACGAATGTTTGGAGTGCTGATCTGGAAAGAGTTTTGCGGGGTAATCCCGATGCTCTTGATTTCCATCCTCGCGATTTTTGTTCTCCGTTTGACACCAGTCGCTCAGTACTTCGTCGAATTCTCCGTCCGATTAAATCTATTGGAAGCAAAAGCTGCCGCATTCAACTCCTTCTTTTTTTGGGGATACGTGCTCTCAACCGCTCTCGGAGTGTTGACCTTCAGTGGAGACTCCCGTCAGCAGCGGATGCAGTTTCTTACTGACCGAGGCGCATCGCCGGGCATGATCTGGCTATCAAAGCTGCTCATCTGGACGCTTCCACTCTGGGTGCTATTTGTCGCAGTGGGATTCTTCTGCTGGATTGATACCGTTGTCCTGCAAAGCGTCGGTCTCGTTGAAATCACTCTTTTCGAGAGATCGCCGTTTGCTGAAATTTTCCGGCACTTTGCGTTCGGGGTGGTCTGTTGTTATGCCGTGGCTCAGTTAATTTCACTCTGGGTGGGACGAATTGTTCTCGCTGCCAGTATCGCAACGATGATGGCAATCTTTCTGGCCATGTGTCATCGGGGACTGGCCGCATGGGACATCCCCTTCTGGTTCTCGTCTGGGGTGTTCACTCTGTCCTGTCTCGCGGCCTCGTATTTCACACTGGAAGGGTGGCTGAAACAGACCCGAAGTTGGAGACGTGTTGCCGTTCAAACCACCTGGATCCTTGTTCCTCTGATGATCATCACGATTTCGATACGACAATGGCGCATCATCGAAATTCCGTTGACTTCGCCAGGATTCGACTGGCAGGAACATGAGAAAGAGATGGCTCAGTTTGATCTGGAATGGTCCAAAGAGTGGGCTGCTTTGAATGCGACGATGCCAACAGGAAAAGATAGTGGCGTTGAAGAGTTCCGAAACTTTCATTTCATGGCCCGCCATGTCTCAGAGAGAATCCTTGATAATCCTGGATTAAAACTGGATCCGTCTTTAGTGTTAAATCAGGATAAAATTATCGAAACTCTGAATCGATCTCTTAACCTCACTCCGAGCGGATCGGGTACTCCCGGGCTGGATGAAAAATGGGAACGTCTTCACGCAACGTTCGTTCTGAACCGGTATCTCCGAAACCTCTCTTCAGATTCTCGGCAATTGTGGAACCATGATCGTTTCCAGAGAGGATTGAACGACTCCTTGAGACGTTGGATTCAGGATCATCGCCAGACTCCCGAGTTACTGACGAAATGTCTTGATGCTCAGTGGGGGAAAGATCTTCCACAGAATGGGCTGCGCAATCAATACGTCACTCAACGACAGATTCTTGAGCGACGTGACTGGGGATGGCAATGGGCTCTACAACAAGACCCGTCACTCGCGAATCCCAAATTCCCATTATTGACCGCAATTCTGTTCAGCCAGGAACGGGAGCGAAATCTCCGTTTGCTGAACTGGCAGAACCGCTTACTAATGCCAAGGAAATGGTTCAGTCTGATTGATCCGGAACTCGCCCGTAGAAAGGTCATACAATGGGAACGGACGACAAGCCGGTTCCCCGGTGACGAGTTTCTGTCTGAGTTACATTACGTTAGCATCTATAGCAGAGAAATTGTCATTGAAGACACGGCAGGGATTTTATTATTAGCAGGACTGGAACGATATCGACTATTACATGGGGCTTATCCAGAGTCATTAAACGAAATTAATTCCGACCTTCCGTCTGACATGTTACTGGCCGCAGCGAGATTTCATTACGAACCCCACGGCTTTTCTTTCCCTCTGGTGATCTCCCCCAAGATGGCCTTTCCGGCAGGACAACCTCTGCTGATTCAAACCGGGAACGCCCGGACAACCACTTTTTCGCGACTGATCCCGGAAGGATTTTTAGACTCAGACGTTCAGACGAGACTTGAAGCAAATGATCAGGGAAAGAAACTGCTTAATCAACTGCAGTCGAAGGAAATCCTCTGGGCCTATGATGCGGACGTCCCTCCCATTAGAAACCATGCCCAAGACAGATCAGAAGCAATCAAAACACTTCGACAGATACGGGAGAAAACGGACCGGGTTCAATATGTCCGTAAAAGTGATATTACCCCTTAAAGAAACGGAAAATCAGTCGGGCAAAGAAGTGATTCAGTTCCTCACGTCGACCGTCGGTGTCCCAGTCACGATTGGTTTTGAGCAATTCGACAGGCAGCCGGTTGAGTCGGCTGGTCGCTGAACTTTCCCGTAACGCTTTCAGAGTTTCCGGAGCCTGACCTTCACTGCAAACTTTGATGTGAATGTTGTTCCGCTGTAGCACGCCAGCCGACGATCTCTCTAGTGACAGTACTCCCAAGTCTATTCACATAGAAGCAAGGGGTCAGGATTCAGGGGCCAGGGATCAGAAAAAGGCTGGAAATTCATGCCATTTCCTACCCACTATCCACCACCCACTTCTCTCCTATTCAGATCAAACTTGGAAGTACTGAGTGAATAAATCCTCCACAGCAGCCAGGCAGAGCCAGCCTTCCTCCGTTGGCACATAGGTGATCTCGGTCATCCAGGTCTGGTTCTTGCCGGGAGCCTGAAATTCCCGGTTCACAAGGTTGGGAGCAATCGGGTGATCATGATGGAATCGGTCGTCGTGACGCGAAACTTGCGATGGGATTTCGCCACAATCCCCGCTTCCTGCATCTATTTCTCCACCGTTTTACGATTGCAGGCCATCTCTTGATCGCTCAGCTCTGCATGAACACGAGGAGAATCATATGTTTGACGACTGGCCTGATGAATCTCTTTGATCCGCCCGGTCAATTCCGCTCGACGTTGAGTTGTGACACTCAACTCCCGCTGGCACCAGGCATAAAACCCACTACGAGACACCCGCAGCACAGAACACCCGGAACAGGGAAAACAGATGCTACCTCACGAATGTGACCGCCCTGCGGGCTCAAACCTTGAACAAAAACCGGCACCTCTTCTGGAACACACTCGTTATGTACATCTGACCACAACTCCCATTTGGCGACGACACCCTGATAAAGATAATTCGACGATTCTCACTTGCAGTGGTAAAATCAAGCCGCTACTCTGTTGCCACACAATTTTCCCCGATAGCTCAATCGGTAGAGCGGCGGACTGTTAATCCGTAGGTCGTAGGTTCGAGCCCTACTCGGGGAGCCTTTTTTCTTTCCCAGACTGGGAAAGATGCCCAGAATCACAAATAGAGCGGCGGATACCATGTCCGTAGCTCTGTTTTGGCGTATCTGGACCTTGGAAACAAGTGATCGAAATTACCGGTTGCGGGTAGTCGCAAGGCCCCGGAACGCTGACAAACACGTTTAGGTCAACCGGTTTTTTCGGTCACTTTTGAGACATGACTCAATGCAGATGAAACGAGTTGGTTGCGGGTATCCGTAAGGCCCCGAAAACTCTCGCGGCGTGAGAATTTAGGTCAACCCGCTCGTTTCATTTGCATTGAGAGTTATTTGTTTTCGGAAACAAGTGATCGAAATTACCGGTTGCGGTCAGCCGCGAGGCCCCGGAACGTTGCTAAACACGTTTAGGTCAACCGGCCTGTTCGCGGACTTTCAAATCAAGAAGACTGACATGCATGGCATGTCGGTCTTTTTTTGTTGTGCATGATCAACACCATCGTCAAATGGGAGCTGGGCCGATGCTGACGCGATTGGGATTCTTTGCCTTTACTGCACTTCTTTTCTGTGGTTCTATGGCATTGAGCCAAGATGATAGCGAAAGCAGAAAACGCGAAATCCTGAAGGATGCCCAACTGAAAGAATGGGTACGCATACATTTGGAGGAAAACAAGCTTGATGAAAAATGGCTTCCAAAGTCCTTAGGGAAGAACACCGCCAAATTCAAACAGAAAATCAAAGATGGAAAGGTCTGCTGTGTCGGGCATATGTTCGGAGGAGATCTTGAGGTTGGTTCTATTGGTATTGTCCTAAGTGAAGTTGCTGTTGATCAGGTTATCAGTCCTACAGAATTTTTAGGACGTATCCATCTCCAATATGGAACTCCAATAAGACACATGATGTTTCGCGGATGGGATGTCAGTAAGGTTGTTGACGACGAAAAGATGGGGATTTCCGGAATCTGCATTGTCTCTGAAATCACGACATACCAGAGCCTCTCTGGTCCGCGAACGGTGTATGTGATGGAGCCTTTAAACCTCAAAAAGTACGTTGACCCAGAATTGTCTGTGCTTGTAAAGGTTGACGGAATGGAAGCTTGGATCGGAGAACCAATCCAGTCCATTAAGAGGAAGTGATTTCTAGTCTTCACCGAGGCTATGACCGCCGGGCGATGTGGACGGCGGCGCGGACCGCTCCGGCCACGGCGAACATCCATGCACTCGATGCCGCGACTCCGGCGGGAACCAGAACCGCCGGTGCGTTATCGGGACCGCTGGCCAAGATCAGTGATGCAATGATGGCACAACCGATGCCGATCATTACCATCATTCCTTGAGTGATTGCGGCAACCTGATCGGTGTAATAGAACATTTCCGCTTGTTCCTCCGCTTCTCCCTTCTCTGGGAGACGAACAGGGGGAGCCTTGATTCTTTTCAGTGGCTTCTCTTCTTCTTGTGTTGGTGTACGCTGTTTTCGGAAGAGGTTTTCTACCGCTCCGGCCATCTGCCAATGTCCGCTCTCTTCTCGCACATTCGTATCCGGAGTGATTGTTTTCTTGACAGCCAAACCCTGCAGTTGCGCAAAGCTGTAAGGCCCTTTTTCGTCACCAAGAATATCTACGTACCATTTCGACATCTGCCCGTTTCTCCTGTTGGTTGGCCTGAACTTAAGATAAAAATTTTCTGAAGTTGGATTGACAGAATCTGTAAAGACGCTAATTTCGCGGCACCTATTTTGTTTGTCCGCAAGTCAGACGTCTCTGACACCCTCTCGAAACATTGCTCATTCTCGCAATGGTCCTCGTCTGGGGCGGAACCCGAAATTGTTACCGCCCACCCCTGGCAAACGGGGTTAGGTCTGACGAGTGATCCAAGGCGAGATTTTTTATGCGCGGACGGAACTGACCGTTCCTGACAGCGTATAGATATTGCTTCCCGGCGTGGTTCGACTCACGCCGGGAAGCGTTTCTTCTCTTGCTCTTGAATCATCCCGCTACGACCTGCGGTCGAATTGCGCACTACCCTCAACGTAGTGCGGACGGATCGACGCATGTTAGCACATCACGGAGAGATTCCAACGCGGTTCAACTCAGACTGCAAGAGGGTCCAACAGCGAGATGATTCAAGCCAGCGCCACTTTTTACGAACCGAAAATCATTCGGTTTCCGTCTCTCCTCGAACGCTCCGGGAAACTCGAAAATCCCGACGAAATCACACTGCCGGTTTACTACGAAACCGTTCTGCTTCCCGATCTCAAAGACGACCTGTCTCCCCGCTCGCTCAAGGAAGATCGCATTGCCCTCAATCACTGGGTACGCCATACCAACAATCCACCGCTGCATTTCTGCGGCGATCCAGTGAACGGCAACGATCTGTTGAATTTATTAATGTCGGGAATGACCGCCGCCGGATGCAGACCTCCCACCGTCAACAAGACATGGCGGGAACTGAGGTCAATGTTCTCGGCCGCGTCCGAAGAAGGTTTGTGCGCCCATGTGCCGGTTCTGCTCAAACGTCGCAAAGGGAAACGGATTCGCTCCCGGTTGATCAAGGAATCTCCCAAGCTGCAGCGGCAGATCGTCACCGAGGACGAACTGAAACGGCTCTGGTCTGCCTGTCGGTTCGCCACCTATCCGCGACGACAACAGTTCCCGACGCCGCGCCTGTGGCGGGTCGCTCTGGTTCTTTTCTGGACCTATGGCGCCAGAACGATCGACTTTCTTCACAACCTGCGCTGGGAGCATGTGAAGTTCTCGGACAAACTCCTGCAGTTCACCGCACAGAAGACGAGCAAGCTGCAGGGACTGCCGCTCACAGAGATTGCAATCGCTCACCTGAAATCGATCAAAGGGCACTCGGAACGGGTCTTTCCCGGATTCAACACGCCCGGTTGCTTCCTGCAGAAAACGCAGAAATGGAAGCGGGGATTCCGGGCGACGTGGAACAGCGAAATCTGCCCGAATGCCTCCATCGACGATCCCATCACGCTGAAACATTTTCGGGAACGGGTTCTCACCCGCTACAACGCGATGCACTCCGGGCTGGGGAGCTGGATTCTCGGACATTACATGCCGGGAGTCTCAGCACAGAATTACGATCTCCCAACGGATCAGATTCGCGAACTGATCTGTTCGGCACCCGTGCCGGATTGCTTCCAAATGGTCGGAATCTAATTCATGTTCCCCGGGTCTTCGGACGCTTCAATCCGGGGAGCTGCAGGAGCGGCGAGTCGGCCCGCTTGACCGCTCCTGTTTTTTCAACACGTCAGCAGTTCAGGCCCGTACTGCTGACGCTAGGGGGTGGCTGGAAGGCCCGCCAGACCACCCCCATTTCTTACAACGTGAACGATGACCGGCAGCGTTGGCCCGCACTGTCGGCATCCGGAGCGGTCGGTCAGGCCCGTCCGGCCGCTCCC
>DATMFC010000165.1:0-4458 GCA_035556335.1 Planctomicrobium sp.
GAAGCAGAGCATCGTCATGGTGAGCTGCTCCACGCTCATGGGGGCTCCGAAGAGGGGAAAGATCCAGTACAACACGGCGAACCAGATCGTGATATCCAGAAGCGCCAGGCCGACGACCGTCAGCCCCATCACGGCCCCGCTGCGAAAGGCGACTTGCAGCCCCTCGTTGAGGCTTGTCTTACAGGCTTCGGCGGTTCGGGAACTGGCATACGTGGCGGTTTTCATGCCGAACCAGCCGGCCAGGGCGGACAGGAACCCGGCCGTTAAAAAGGCGAACGGCACGACCCGCGATTGCGCCCCCAGACCAAATGCCATCCAGGCCAGCAGCAAACTCACGACGAGGAAAAACATCGCCACCACGCGGTACTGCCGCCACAGGTACGCCTTGGCTCCCTCCCGGACATGGCCAGCAATCTTGACCATGAGCGGGTCACCTTCCTCCTGGGCGACCATCCACCAGAAGAACCGGTAAGCAAAAGCGAGCGCCGTCACGGCTCCGGCCAGAGCAATCAGCCAACCCAGCACCACTCCCAGGACAGGGATTTGAGCCGACGACTCGGCGGCCAGCGCTGGAGACTCGGAGGCCAGCAAGATGGCTCCAGCCATCAGACACCCCCCGACCGGACGAGCAACACCACGTGAGGGCCATCTGATTTGTGAGCACATTGGGGCTGATTTCCTTGTTGACGGGAGATGGTTTCGGCTTTCCGTGAACCGGACCGGTGATCTCTCGGAAAACCGCAAACGTCTTCGAAATGGAAATGACAAGTGATATCGACAGCCGGTTGAAGTGTAGCCGCCATGATCACTGGATCGACACTATCGAACTTTTAGTTAATGCAACAGTGATGACTGATGTTAATTCCATTGATTTTTCGCTGTCAATCGGACGGAAAAGAACGGGCGGGATAAAAAATCAGAGGGCATTGAAAGGATTTTTCGACAGACGGTCCGGAATCTCTTGTGAAGGAAATCAGGCGCCTTCCTAGAGAGACCGCCTCATCGAAGCAGCTTCGTTCGATGGAAATTAAAGCGAAAACGCCCATTCTCATCGACCAATCATGCAGGCTCTTGATCTCAGGGAGCTGACGGAGTATTCCTCTATCAGCGACATCAGATCAGATATGGGAAGGGCGTCTTTGTGAAATTGCAGATGGACTGGATTGCAATCCTGTTTCTCGTGTTGAACGGCTGTGAGCAGACCAGTTCACCAGTGGTGATGCAACCGATGGAAGCAACGACGGGTGTTGCGGAACCAGCCGGGGTCAGTGATGCCACAGCCATCGCTGCTGCGTCCCTGGAATCTGTTGCCACGGAAGAACTGGTGACACAAGCTGAAAAGTCACCGGCAACCTACACTTTGCGCCCTGGAAAAACCTTTCCGTTCGAGTTGCAGACCCGTCTGATCGAAGCGGTGCCCGGTGACGTGATCCAGTTGGAGGAGGGGCAATATCAACTCCGGCGGCAACTCGATCTTGCGGCGGACAACATCACGATCCGTGGACGCGGTCCGGACACGACCATTCTTTCGTTCAAAGGTCAGTCCCTCGGTGCCGCAGGTCTTGAGGTAACGGGAAATCACTTTTTAATGGAGGGGCTCGCCATTGAGGACACGGCGGGGAACGGTCTGAAAATTCTCGGAGCGAAAAACGTGACGTTACGAGACGTCCGTATTGAGTGGACCAGCGCGCAGACGTCGGCGAACGGCGCTTATGGACTCTATCCGGTGCAATGCGAAAATGTTCTGATCGAACGCTGCATGGCGATGGGAGCTTCGGACGCGGGGATCTATGTCGGTCAATGTCGCAATGTTATCGTCCGTGCCTGCCGCGCGGAGAAAAACGTCGCGGGGATCGAGATTGAAAACACGATCAATGCCGATGTCTATGAAAACGTCGCCACCGATAACTCAGGCGGACTGCTGGTTTTTGATTTGCCCGGCCTGCAACAAAAGCAGGGGAAGAGTGTTCGCGTCTTCAAGAACCAGGTCTCGGAGAACAATCATGTCAACTTCGCCGATCCCGGCGGCATGGTCGCTTCGGTCTCGCCGGGGACGGGGATCATGGTCATGGGGACGGACCATGTGGAAATTTTCGACAATGAGATCCACGGGAACGACACGGTCAGTGTGTTGATTGTCAGCATGAAATCACTCGGGAAAAAGATCAGTGATCCTGCGTACAAACCGACTTCCAATTCTATTTCGATTCACCGCAACCGTATTTCCGGAGGAGGAACCAGACCGTCCGGCATGTTGGGGAAAAGGCTGGGGGAAATCCTCGGCACTCCCTTTCCCGACATTCTCTGGGATGGAGTGCGGCCTGACGGTGACATGCGGCATGCCATGCACATCGCGGAAAACGGCAGTGCCCGTTTTGTGAATTTCAATCTCAGTGATCTCTCATTTGCAAACGTGATTTCCGGAAAATATCGGGTCGAGCAGGAGACCACCGCTTATGCAGCAACGCTGGAGTCGCTCCCGGAAGTCCGGTTCACATCAGTTGAGGATGTGGCATCGGGAGTCAGCCGGGCCACCGAGGTGTATCGATCTCTGCCAAAGCACCTGTCAGAACTGAAACTCTTCCAGTCTCCTCTTGCCAGCCATCTTCCCCTGTCAGGTGTCCAGACGTATGAACTCAATACCCCCCTCTTTTCGGATCACGCCCACAAGCGGCGGTTCTTCCGGATTCCGGACGGAGCACAAGTGACGTACCACGCGGATCAGGTTTTCGATTTGCCGATTGGGACGATCATGTCCAAGACGTTCTCCTATCCGGTCGATCTGCGGGAACCGTCTCTGGGGGAACGACACATCGAAACCCGCATTCAAATTCGTGAACCGGATGGCTGGTATGGCGTGACTTATCTCTGGAGTGAAGACCAGCGGGACGCGGTCCTGACAACAGGAGGCGCAGAAGCCGATGTCTCCTGGATTGACGATGACGGTGAACGCCGCTCCCTCAGCTATGAGGTTCCCAATGCCAATCAATGCCTGACCTGCCATGCTCAAAACAATGCCTATCAACCGATCGGCCCCACTGCGAGAAACCTGAATCGCTCGCCTCGATCTGATGGCCCAACAGGGAATCAACTCACCGATCTGGCCCACCATGGCTTACTCGTCGGGCTGCCGGAGATGAAAGAGGTGGCACGCATGCCGGTCTTCGATGATCCTGAGACCGGTGATGTGTCGGCCCGCGCACGAGCCTGGCTGGACGTGAACTGTGCGCACTGCCACAACCCGGTCGGAAGTGCCCGTACGACCGGACTCGACTTGCGGGAATCGCAGGATCGGCCGGATCAACTGGGAATCTTCAAAACCCCGGTGGCTGCCGGCCAGGGAGCAGGTGGTCGCCAGTATGACATCGTTCCCGGCCATCCCGACGACTCCATTCTGGTGTACCGGCTGGAGTCCACCGAACCCGCCATTCGCATGCCCAGCGTCGGTCGCCATCTCGTCCAGCCGGAAGCGGTGGATCTCATCCGAGAATGGATTGAGACCATGCCGACACCAGAACCAATCAGTTCAGAGCGATCCAATTGAGGTGATCAGGCAGATTCGGAACTGGATTTCAGAGTCTTTGCAATCGAGATTTCCGGTGATCGGTCGGCGGGATGGGACGGGATTGTGCAACGCCAAAAGCGATATCCTGGCCACACTTCTCAGGGACAACGGCATTTCCTGCGGCTTCGTGCATTCGCGTCTTACATTGGCAAGCGTCATGTTGGATTGTCATCGTGCATTCTGCATAGCGTTCATTGGGGAATGTGACCCCACCTCCAGAATTCCCACCACGACTTCCGTTCTGGAATTTTCAGGAGCCGCTCAATTTCAGCGGCAAGCTGTTTCGGCTCACGGCATCCCACGACCAGTTGGGGTGGACAATCGGAAACCAGGAGGCCGAGGGCGGGAATGTTCGACACACCGAATCGCTGGCAGAGTTCGAGGTTCTCCGGCAGATCGATCTCGCAGGAGACGAATCTGACACGGCCTGCGAACTGATCGACGATGTTCTGAATGCTGCGATCCATTTCGCGATCCACTCGATTCCAGGTTGCCCAGAAGTGGATGGCGATGGCTGAGTGCTGTCGGCAAAGCTCATCGACATCGTGGCCGCGCACATCAGGAGTCGAGGGGCTCCAGCTCCGTTCCGGTTCGAGGATGTCGGCACTGCCGAACGGCTGATTGAAATCCCGCAATCGCCGGAGCCCGAGTTCATCGTACTCTGCCGCCATGACGACGTCCCGGAAATCCTGCCGGGCCAGTTCCATAAGCTGCCTGATCCGGGATTCGTCGCCGCGGGCCGCGAACACAAGACACAGCAACAGACGGTCACCGATATAGTCTGGACTCCCGATTCGACGGCAGGCGAGCAACAGGTCTGAGACCGCATCGGCGGCGTTACCGAAGTCCCGATCCACTCGTTCCAGGACATCGACCGGCAGAGACTGAGGTAA
>DATMFC010000166.1:0-4261 GCA_035556335.1 Planctomicrobium sp.
CAAGCGGACGGATGAACTGATTCCGTTGTGTCACAGCCTGGGATTGGACAGTGTCGAACTGCAATTTCGAATCCGTGAGCCAGATCGGATTGAAATTGAATCGGTCGTCTCTGTTCAATCGCGAACAGGAGTGGAGATGGAAGCCCTGACAGCGGTTTCCGTTGCGGCCCTGACTATTTACGATATGTGCAAATCGGTTGACCGGGAGATCATGATTTCCGAAATTCGGCTGCTCGAGAAATCGGGAGGCAAAAGCGGCGATTATCGACGCCAGGAATAGAATCAAGTATGAACCTGAAATGCGTGACAGGAATCCTTCTGTCGACGGATTTCGGTTCTTCACCCTTTCCGGTGCAGTTTGGACAATCGACTGCGGGCGAATGGGGGCGTTTTGGTACGCAAAAGCCTTGTTTTTTGCCTGCGGAACGTTGAATACAGTTTTCGAAGATGCTCTAGAGGGTAGTGATGGCTCAATTGCGGAATGTCGCCGAATTGCTTGAACGGACTCAAACCGTTCTCGGGGATTCCTTGCACAAAGTTGAGCAGCGTTTTGCCGCCGAACTGGCGTCAACCAACCCGTACATCAGTGATATTCTTGAACATACCCGGCGTTTTCAGGGAAAACGCCTGCGTCCGATGCTTTGCCTGCTGGCGGCACATGCGACCGGAGCAATTCAAGAAGAACATCTCATTCTGGCGGCGGTCGTGGAGATGATTCATACCGCAACTCTGGTGCATGACGACGTGCTCGACGAAGCGGATGTCCGGCGGCATGTCGCTACGGTGAACGTTCGCTGGAACAATCAGACAAGTGTCCTCTACGGCGATTTCCTGTTCACACATGCATTTCATCTCGCCGCGAGTACCAACAGTGCCCAGGCCTGTCGGATGATTGGTCGGGCGACGAACCGTGTCTGTGAAGGGGAACTGCTGCAGACACGTAATCGTGGAAATCTTTCCCTGACAGAACAGGAATACTTCTCCATCATCGATGGAAAAACGGCCGAGTTGTGTGCTGTTTCCTGTGAGATTGGTGCGGTTTACTCTGGAGCGAATGACGACGTTGTGGCCGCGATGGAGCGGTACGGACGGAAACTTGGCATCGCATTTCAGATTGCCGACGACGTTCTCGATCTGACCGGTCTCAAAACGTCGGTCGGGAAAACTCTGGGAACCGATCTGGCCCAGCAGAAGCTGACGCTTCCCGTGATTCGACTTTTGCAGAACTCTTCGGCCGCGGAAAAAGAGGTGCTGCAACTTCAACTCGAATCTCCCGGTGAGGAGTCTCAAGCGGGGATTCTGCGACAATTACAGGAATCGGGAGCGATTGAAGATTCTCTGGAAATTGCCCGACGCTATGCGAGTGAAGCCTGTCAGGAACTCGCCCAGCTTCCCGACTCTCCGGCAAAAGAACTCTTGCTGCAGATGCCGGAGCTTTCGATTGAACGGACCTGTTAGGGCAGTTTGCCTTGCCGTTCTGAAATTGGGGTTGGCTCTTTGGCTTGGAGGGGGCCTCTCACGGCTTCGCCGCCCCGATTGCAAGCAATCGTGGTCACCCTGCGCGAATAGATTTATTCAGGTCTGATGTTTCTGCTGAGCATTCTTCAAGAATCGCGGCTTGCACTCTTACGAGCCGGTTGACCAAGAGGACCGGGAAGCACCGGTTTCAGTGACAGAGGAGGAAATTACGGGAGAGAAAACCTCGTAAACTTTTGTCATCATTGAAATAGCGGTGGAGGGATTCGAACCCCCGACACGCGGATTATGATTCCGCTGCTCTAACCGACTGAGCTACACCGCCACGAGAACCTTCAAAGAAGGCTCAATGTGCGGGATTCTAGTAACGGAAGCGGCTGTCGTAAATCGTTCGTGCCCTCTGAAAATGAAACTCGGCGAAAATCCGGTGGAAATAGGGAAACGCTCGCTCTTCTTCAGATTGGGAGCGGAATGGCTGTCTGCATTTGATTGTGGTGTCCGAATCGTGTAAATCGGCATATAGAAAACGATGCGTTTTCGGGATTTCGTTTGTTCTAGAGACTTTTGTCGAACTTTTGAGGCGTTCATGTCGCAATCTGTGGTGCTTGCTTACAGCGGTGGGCTGGATACGTCGGTTCTCGTAGGCTGGTTGATGGACAAGGGATATGACGTCCACTGTCTTTACGTCGACCTGGGGCAGCCCTGTGAAGATCGTCCTGCGATTCTGCAGAAAGCACTCGATATCGGGGCGAAATCTTCCATCGCCGTTGACGTGACTGAAGAACTCTGTCGCGATTTCGCCTTTCCGGTTCTGCAATGGCAGGCGAAATATGAAAACATTTATCTTCTGGGGACATCGATCGCCCGTCCGTTGATCGCCAAGGCGTGTCTGCAGCGGGCTCGGGAAGTTGGGGCCGTTGCGTTCGTTCACGGAGCGACCGGAAAAGGGAACGATCAGTGTCGTTTCCAGTTGGCTGCCGAGGCGCTGGAGCCGAAGGTCAAAATTATCGCTCCCTGGCGAATTGAAGAGTTTCGTAACCTGTTCCCTGGCCGGTCAGAGATGATTGCCTACTGCGAACAGAAAAACATTCCGGTCAAAGCAACCGCGAAAAAGCCCTACTCTTCCGATGAAAACTGTCTGCACATCAGCTACGAAGCAGGCGTTCTCGAAGACCCGGCGGTTGATGGAATTCCGAACATTGATTTCGGAATGACGGTCTCTCCGCAGGAAGCTCCGGATGAGGAAATGCAGGTGACGATTGGATTCGAGTCGGGTGTTCCGGTCAGCGTAAACGGAAAAAAACTTTCTGCAGACCAGATCGTTCTGACCCTCAACGATATCGCCGGAAAGAATGGAGTCGGTCGTATCGACATCGTTGAAAACCGGTTTGTCGGGATGAAGTCTCGGGGCGTTTACGAAGCCCCGGGAATGACAGTTCTTTACACCGCTCATCTGGCATTGGAACAACTGACGCTCGATCGGGACGCCGTTCACCTTCGAGACCGCATCAGCCCGGAAGTGGCTGAAATGGTGTATTACGGGTTCTGGTACTGTGCCAAAATGGATGCGCTGATGGCCTTCATTCGTGAATTGCAGAAGCCAGTGACCGGTGAAGTGACGATTGGGCTCTATAAAGGGAATGCCCGCGTTGTCAGCCGAACTTCCCCACAAAGCCTGTACGATGAGGCGATCGCGTCAATGGAAGGAGGCGTTGCCGACTACAACCAGACCGACGCCGAAGGCTTCCTGCGAATTTCCGGTGTCCCATTGCGAGTCCAGGGCCGGGTCCGTCCACGAAACTACTGAAATTGTTTGATCCTGAAGAGATAAAAACCACGAATCGAACGAATCTTACGAATGAATTTTTGATTGGGCGTCGATCAAAAAATTCGTGCGATTCGGTTCATTCGTGGTTTTTTCTTCCTTCGAATAGTTCGCTCTCATCTGGATCATGGAGAGGAACCGGAAGGGACGGAAAACACGGAACTGGAGAGGCGAGACGGTGACGTTCTGAACAACAGACTGTCGTCTCAGAGAATCATCAAATTGGTAACACTTTAACGGAATGAAGTTGCGATTGCTGTGGAGACAAGCGGGAAGTCGCTGTTCCTCGTTCCCAAGCCAGAGCTTGGGAACAAGGGAAATCCACTTCATTTGGCTAAAGTGTTACTCAAACTGTTTTCTTTATATCTGTTCCGTAACTTCCGTCTTTTCCGTGGTTCAATCCGGACTAAGTTCGGCTCACGTTTTCTCGGAAAAAATCGGGGGAATGTCTTTCTGATTCTGTCGACTGAGATCCCGGGCGGCGCGAATGGCGTGAGCGCGGATCAGATCGGAAATGTCAGGGACCGGAACCAGTCCTCCGACCAGACGCCGACCAAACAGGTTGTACATCAACTCTTCCGCAGTCCGGTCGGATTGCAGGGATTCCGTCTGCGGTGATGTTTCGCCGATCGGTTCACTCTGTTCCCAGGAGAGAGCCGATTCGCTTGTCAGGTGCACCTGCCCACGCAGGCACCGGATTTGGCAATCGATGATGGGAAACAAGGAAGCAGCTTCTGTTGTCTCGTTTTGTTTCCAGCGGAGATGTACCGTGACCGGCGCGCCGTCTCGCTGTTTTCTCCAGTATTGCAGGCGGATATCCGTTCCGCTGGAGTCAGAATGAACAGACAGACACTCGGACTGCACGACACTCGAACACCAGTCCAGAACCTGCAATTCCTCAAGGCTCCCGACGGCCCCGGTGCAGTTCAATTCCATCTGTTCGATCATTCCCAGATGGGT
>DATMFC010000167.1:0-2085 GCA_035556335.1 Planctomicrobium sp.
TTCCGTACTGACGCCGACAGTCACCAGCCAGGCCCCCACATTCGGAGAGTTCGCAGACCATGCCAACACCGGAAGATTACGGGCAGGAATTCTGTAAGCCGCCAGATCGTGGGACTGATCCATGCCGACAGAAATCAGTTCGAATTCACGGCCATCGGACAATCTCGCCCGATTTGCTTTTGACGCCTGACTGGCTTTGGTGACGAGAAGTCCGTCAGTTGTCATCAGTGTCCCCAGTGCCACGGGCTTTCCGTCGGCGAGCAACTGCACCGTTCCCCGGCGGGGATTCGAGACAACTCCTGTGAACGCCTGCCGGGTCTGTTCCACCGATTGACGAAACACCTGCAAGTGATCATGACGCCCACTCCCCTGCGCATGGGTCATCTGGGAGGACATCGCCAGGAAAAAGATGGCAACGACCGAAGTGAACGGGAAAGCCGTCAACGGTGATATGCGTCGGGTCATGAACTTCCTCACCCCGGCCCTTACCGAAAATCAGGAACACAACAAAGAATATTGAGAGCGTGTGTGTTATATCCTACGCGCAGAAAATGCCGTTGTCAGCGCTTTCATCCAGAAGATGCCGCAAAACGTAAAGATTTACGGATATGAGCCGTCCTGCAAAGATCTTTCGGACACACGGCACAGCGCATAAAAAAACCGCGTGATCGTTCACGCGGTTTCATTTGGCCCGTCTTCACGGACAACCGTCGACACCATTTGGGCCAACAGCCTCAGGAGAGTGGCGCCCCCCTTGAGCGTCCGAACGATTTGAGCGTTCAAATTGTCGGAAACTCTCACCGCTCTCCCTGATTACTGATAAAATCGGCAGAGTCAGGCCTTCGCAATGAGAAATTTTCGTAAATGTCTGAACACGTGCGTGAATGTCGATGTTACACCGCTTCGACAAGCTCACGTTGACGCGTTGGAACTGCACGTTCTGGCTTGGTTTTTGGGAGTTCACACACTTCCGTGACCAGTTCTCCCCGCAAGACCCGTAGTTCTCCCGGAGCTTCAATTCCAATTTTGACAGAACCGTTTGAAGTTCTGATGATTTTGACAACGATGTCTTCACCGATTTTCAGAAACTCTTCAGTTTTGCGTGAAATCACCAGCATCGTGCTTCTCCGGTAGATGAGTGGCTTATTTGTACGGTTGTCGTTGATTATTCTGTTGATTGAATTTTGTTGTCGTGTGACGGAAAAGCAGTAAAGCATTCACCGTGCCACGAAAGAGAAAAACATCTGAACACGTCTTTGACAATAATCTGTAACACATAACCAGTGAGTGAGTTACAGATTTTCATAGACGCCGGATGTGATTAAAAATTGAACACAGTTTCAGACGCAGGGTCTGTAAGAAGGGGAAATGAGCAGTGCAACTCGTGCAATGCTCAGTGAGAAGCAAAGTCATGTGGATTTCGGAAGTTTTTGAATCTGTTCAAGGAGAAGGCCGCTACCTGGGCGTGCCGAGTGGATTCATCCGTACTTCCGGCTGCAACCTGCGTTGCGTCTTTTGTGACACTCCTTACACCTCCTGGAAACCGGAAGGGGAAGAACGGAGTCTCGATTCACTGCTGGCGGAAATCGATGCCATGTCCGCCGGTCACATGGTGCTCACCGGTGGGGAACCATTGCTCACTCCGGACCTGATTCCTCTTTCGCGCGAACTCAAAGACCGGAACAAAGTCATCACCGTGGAAACAGCCGGAACGGTGCACCGGGCAGAAGTGATCGCCGATTTGATGTCCATCAGTCCGAAAATGCGGAACTCAATTCCTGTTGGCACCCACTGGGAACAACGGCACGACGCCCGCCGTCACCGCCCGGAGGTCATCAGAGAATTGACAACTCAATACGACTACCAGTTCAAATTTGTGATCGATTGCATCGCCGATCTGGATGAAGTGGAGCAATATCTCGAAGAGTTACCGCATGTCGTTTCCGAGAAGGTGTATCTGATGCCGCAAGGGGTAGAGATGTCGGTCATTCAACCGAAAATGCCCTGGCTGCGCGACGAAGCAACCCGACGGGGCTGGCAGGTCACCCCTCGCCTGCATATCGAACTTTTCGGCAATACGCGGGG
>DATMFC010000168.1:0-15366 GCA_035556335.1 Planctomicrobium sp.
GTTGATCCCGTCATTCCTCCATCCCGGCTTTGTCCATCCATTCCGGACGATCTGGAAAAGATTATTCTACAATGTCTCGCCAAGAAACCGGACGAACGAATCGAAAGTGCCCATTCTCTGGAGCAGGCTCTCAGCCAGTGCGGCTGTGCTTCTGAATGGAATGACGAAGAGGCGCGTCAATGGTGGCAGACTTCTCCGCAAGATCTGCAACCGGTGAGATAACTGTCTTCAAGGCTGCATGAGATCAAGTTTATGATTCCCGTCCTGATTATGCCGGGTTTGCCGAGGTAAGGAACAGGGAAACAATTGCTTCCCTGTTTCTAAGGGGTGATAAACGGGCATCCACAATGGCCTCGTAATCCTGCCTCGCAAGAACACGGCAGCGAATCCTCTGCATGACTCGACACTCAGGCGGGAACGAACTCAGGGAGGTCAACCGGGAGGGAAAGCACGAGGTCACAAACCTGCTCGACAGTTGCTCCGACAGGTCGAAAGCCTGCTTGCCGACAAAGTTCCGGAATGGCTCTCAGCACCGTTTCGTAGTTCCTGCGAACCCGATCGGCAGGATCCAGATAAGCGTTGTCGTTGTGTGTATCAAAGTGAATTACTGGAATCGCCGGCTGACGTTCCGCCAGTTGTCGGGTGATATTTTTCACTAGCAGTCGATGATCGACGTCGTCGTAATCCGGCCTGAGATCGCGGTGATACAGGCGTTCTCCCAATCGATCGAGTCTGCTGAAATCCTGGGTGAGAGGAATATTCGCGAAGGGAAGATCGCCGACGAGTTGGCGAAAGCAGCGATGAGGACGATGCGGATCAGGGAACGCACCGGTCCAGATCGCGTTCAGATCCCGATACACTCGTCCAGGAGCAGAGACCGATCCTCCTCGAAAGCCGAGTTCCACTAATACAGGAAACGTGCTGTCGTTAGCAGAAAATGTTCCGGGGCGAAAGTAGAGTGGTCGTCGCCCAAACGCAGCCTGCCACATTGCGGTGGCTTCCGAAATAACCATTCGCTGTTCGTCGGCCGTTAATCCTCCCATATGTGCACGATATTTTCTATCTCCAAACTTCCAGGGATGAACGTGCAGTCCTTCGATACAGGCACCATACTGATCATGCATCCGTTCCAGCAACGGGGCATACTTCAGAGCACATTCCGGGTGCGTAAAAAAACTGACCGGGAACCCGGCGGCAGCGGCAAGTTCCGTATATCCCTGAATTGCTGCTGCTCCGAAATCCCAATCCGAAGGTCCGCTCGCGCCAGGACACTGCTGAGGAACTTCGACGTCCATGGTGACGAGAATGTAGAGGTCTTTCATTGGACACCGTTAGTGTTTTATGTTGCTTTCCCGTGATAAGGGAAAGAGAGGGATTAGGAATCAGGAAAAACATTCAATATTCATCGAGTTCCTGACTACTAACTATTTCGCAAACAGCACATAACAAACTCCCGTTGTGACCAGAATGGCGGACAGGTCAAGAGGGAATCCAACCCTGGCCATCTGACGTGAGGTCAATTCATTTGTTCCGAAGACGACAGCATTGGGGCCGGTTGCGACTGGGAGCATAAAACCGCAACTGGCTCCGATCACACCGGGAGCCATGAGAAGAAGCGGGTCGATTTCCGAAGCGGTGGCAGCCGCTGCGAGGATGGGCATCAGCATCGCTGTGACTGCGGTGTTCGACGCCATTTCAGAAATAAATGTCGCGATGAAGCAGACCTGAAGCATCATGATAAGAACCGGCAACATGGTCAGATGAGCGAATAAACCACCAAGAGATTCATTTAATCCAGTGGATTCAAAGCCTTTGGAGATCGCAATTCCTCCGGCAAGCAGTACCAGAATTCCCCAGGGAATTCCTTTAGCGTCATTCCAGTTGAGAAGTTGTCCCCCTTCGCCGTTCGGCAGAAGAAAAAGTGCGACAGCAGCGATCAGAGCCACCGAGTCGTCTCCCACTCCGGTCAGATTCAATAAGGATGACCAGCCACCATAAGGAATAGTTCGAGTGAGCCAGGCCACCGCAGTGAATCCGAAGATCATCAAGACACGTCGTTCCGCGCTTTTCCATGGGCCGGATTTTAATGTGATTGTAACCTGTTCTGTTCCCAGTCCACGAGTCAGCCAGAACCAGGTTACCGGAATCATAATAATGACAATCGGCATAGCGAATGTCATCCAGTCAATAAAGCTTAACTCGATTCCCGTTGTCGCCTGATATGCTCCCATAAACATTAAATTTGTCGGTGACCCGACTGGTGTTCCCATGCCACCGAACGTTGCTCCATAGGCAATGGCCAATAGAAGAGGTGGAGCAAGACGTTGACGAAATGGAACTCCTTCCAAGGTGGCCAGCGCAACGGGAATCAAAATCAGCGTAGTCGCGGTGTTTGACATCCACATACTGATCAAAACAGAAGAGAGCAGAAACCCGAGGACGATTCGGCGTTCATATCCTTTGCCGACAGCACACAGAATTCCTAATGCCACCCGGCGATGAGCTCCGCTGCGTTCCATCGCAACGGATAATAAAAATCCCCCGAGAACCATCATAATAATCGGGTTCCCATAACACCCGGCGACCGTCTTATGGTCCAGCACTCCAGTAAACGGGAACAAGGCCATTGGAATGAGTGCAGTGACCGGCAATGCAACTGGTTGGAAAATCCACCAGATTCCGCACCAGAGTGCAATCGCTCCGCACCAGCAGGCGGGAAGCGATAGCCCTGACACGAAAAGTCCTCCGCCGAGTGCCAGCGCCAGAACAGGTCCGGCCATCCAGGCTCCGCGCTGAATCCCGTTCATTGGCTGACCTCACTGGATGTCTGCGATTTCTCTCGTGTTTGATCCTGTTTCGGTGACTCCCAGATTTCCTTCACCAGCCTGACGGCTTCGTTAACAAGGACTTGTCCCCCTTTGGGGCCAATCAGGTTGCTTTCAGCGATCGCACTATATCCACCCCCTTTAACGGCCCGTTCTGTCGGCAGATAAGTTGCGGGGCCACAGAGTTGAATTACGAATGTTTGTAAAGCCGGGCTACAGGCCTTGATCTGCACGCCATAATCCGTGAATAACTCGAAATCATTGGTGACGATCGCGACGTCACCCAGACGAATCGCATGTAGTTCCATCTCGTACGAGAGTGTTTCACTCTGTTGCTGCTGTTCATAGCGACTGACGACAGATTGATACCACCAGCGATTAAACAAGCCCTTCGCTTGATCGTTTCTGTCAATGGCCTGCTGAGCCCGTTTCGCGTCGGCAGGGGTGACCCGGTTATACGGGAGCTTTACGGTCTCGACGCGGTGTTCCAGCGCCACATCTGCGTGCTGATCCCGACGGACGACTTCGTAAACATCTTCCCACGTCGAGACGATCTTCTTCGCGGCTGATTGCGCCGGGTTCAAGCCTCGAAGTTTTCGCATCCGTTCTTCCGCATTGTATCGATATAATGGACGAGGAGACTGATCTCCCGAGGCTCCGATCCAGCCCAGAACAAGCAGGCGTTTTCCATACTTTTCCTGAAGCATCACTCGAACGGGATGCCAGAAATCGGCGTTGATCGCATTCCCCCCTTCAACAGCTTGTGCGGGACAAGCGACATTGATGGCTGTTGCCAAAGGCTCTCCACGATCATTCCAGAAATACAGAATTTCAACGCCGTGATCTTCTCCTCCCTCCAGACCACGAAAAGTCGGGGAATCCGTTTTGCCGTACATGACAGCGGTGCCGTCGGCGTATACGGTGCGACGATTCTGCGCGATCACGGCATGCCCTAAGCCCCAGCCAACGCTGGCTGGTTCCCTGGCATCCCATGCCTGAACAATCACCGCAGATAACTGTGTCATCAGAAACTCAAAGTAATCAGCAGCACGCATGACCCCTGTTTCCGGGAGATGAAACTTCCCTTCAGATAACAAAGGACCGGTGTGTGTATGTGTCGCGTTAAGAATGATTTTATTGATGACATTATCAGGAATCCGTCCTTTAAGTGCTGCCCGCAGCGGTGCATAAAGATCGGCATCCGGAGCAGCTCCTCCCCGAATCGCGACAAGATCACAGGAGACAAAAATGGCCTGCTCCAGAGAGATATCTCCGTCACGGCGCTCAATCGCGAGAGCTGTCGCTATGCAGGGAGTTGCCACGGACTTGGCAATACGGAGACGAAAGCTTCCTTCCATAGCCACTGGTTCGTCCGGCGTGATGTTGACGGTTGCCCCGCCCACGTAAAGCTGAGCTGCCTGAATGGGGTGGTCCTCGCACCAACCGGTAAAGAATACGGCGATCAGGAAGAATCCTATTCTTGAAAGCAAGCAACGGTGGAGCAAGTTAATCATTACTTTCCATCTGGTGGTTGGAGAAAGTAGGAAGCAGGAATATTAAAATTCTGTATCGACGAGCTTTCGGACAGACTGATCTCAGTTTCAAAGGCGGAACTCATCAACGCACTTCCTTCTGTTGCTTCAATCGTTGTAACGCCATCAAAAGCAACGATCCGTACACGATATTGTCCGCCCGCAACTCTTTTCTCTTCAGGAGTACGAAATTTCCCGTTCACAATCTTGGCTGTGACCCCGGGACCGAACGTTTTCTGCGTGGAATCGGGTTCAATGTAAATCCTTCCAGCGGGAACAGGTTTCCCATCCAACAGAACTGTTCCGGAAACAGTAAATTGATGCGAGTTTGCTGACCCGCCACATCCAGACACGAACATGACAACGACGAAGACAGCACCGAAACTGTTTCGCATCAGGAAGCCAAAATCTGATCTTGACAAGGTTAAAAGACCGCGTGCCACTGACTCCTCCAGAACGGCGCCAACACTTCCTGCGCTAGAACATGTATCGATTCATCTTCAGTCGTCTCAGGGAACGCATTTAAAACTCAGCAATCACCTCACCCGAAGTCCGTTGAGCCAGAAATCGATAGGTGTCGAGATTGATGTTCTCGCTGACGAAGCGAACAGAGCCATCCGCCAGGGAAAAATGGCAGCCTCCTGTATGAAAACTTCCGAACATTCGTGTGTAGAGATTAAATGTATTCTCCTTTCCACCATCGGTTGCTTCCGAATTAATCCCGTCCATCGCTGCAGCACACGTACCGGGCCGTGAGAAATTGTTTTCAACGTGGTCTGCGGCAGCCCAACTGAGGTAGGCCGCTGAATTCCCGGTGATGGTCAATACGTATTTCGTCTCTCCAATCATCATCGTATTGGATGTTCCGTCCGTGATATCACGCATCCGTGTACTGGAGTTGAAATACAGGATCCCATTGTTGAAGAAAACTCGTTGGCTGGACTGTGTCGAGCACATTGCCGTCGAAGGTGGGCCTCCCCCTTGAAGACCCAGATAGTTTGAATTGTTTGTTGTCGAAGTCGAATTGGGGTCCGACGGGCATTGGAACGCAGCGTTAGCCTTGAAGAAAAGATTACTGTTCTCAGTCGTCGTCGTCGGATTAATATGACTGCTCGTTTTAAAAGGACGTGAGAAGTTCAGTGATGTATAAAGATTGACCTGTTCAATAAACGGCAAGAGCATAACCGTCCAGGGAGCGCGGGGGTTGGAACTGCTATGTGAAGCAGTACACACATTTGCGGCAGATGTGTTGTGAACTCCGCCGGATGGAAAGACGGAATGCGTATCATGATAATTGTGTAATGCCAATGCCAGTTGTTTTGCTTTGTTCTTACAGGACGCCCGCCGGGCTGACTCACGGGCCTGCTGCACGGCCGGCAGCAGCAGTGCTACCAGAATGGCGATGATCGCAATCACCACGAGCAGCTCGATCAGTGTGAATCCCAGCTCCCGCTGGTTGAAATCCGAATGTCTGGTACGACGGCATAAACGAAAATAGGATTGCGACATCAATTGCCTCCTGAACAGGACTGGAGCCGGCGAATCGAAATCAATTGTGAATAACTAACGCTTGGCAGATGCGAAATGAGAACTGTGCCGAAATCAGCGAGCGCTGAATGAACCTGAATCTGACCTGTGAAATTCTACGAAGCAACAAACAGAAGAATCTATGAGATATCGCAGATATGACTTGAGAAATTGCGGCGTATGACCGAAGATGGAATCGTCTTGAGAATTCATCGGCATGACGGAGTTCGCCTTGCCCAAAGATGTTGCGTTGTTGATCGAAACATCGAATCGGTACGGTCGCGAGATCGTTCTGGGGGCCTACGATTTCGCCCGGGAATGCGGAACATGGACCGTGCATGTCTCAGAGCATGGACGTAATGAATTCGGACGAGACTGGCAACACGCAGCCTGTTGCGACGGAGTCATCATCCGAATTGAGACCAATGCGAATGCAGAGAAAGCCCGGCGGCTGAATCGTCCGATCGTCAATGTCAGCAGTCTGGGACTCATGCCGGAATTCGTGAATTTCGTTGCGGATAGTATGGCGATCGGCCGTCTCGCCGGTCAGCATCTGACCGAGAGGGGATTCTCGAATCTGGCCTTCATTGGGCTCAAGGATGTCCCCTGGTCAGATCAGCGTCAGACGGGATTCCTCGGATATCTGCGCGAGGCTGGTCTGGATGGCGAGATATTCTTGTTTTCGTCTCGCGATTTGCAGCAATGGGATCGTGAGCGTGCTTCCTTGACGCGATGGCTGAGCCACCTTCCTCGTCCCGTCGGAATCATGGTCGGAACGGATTCCATCGGGCAATATCTGCTCCAGGTGTGCCATGATCATGGGCTTCGCGTCCCCGATGATGTGGCGGTCATCGGGGTGAATAATGACGAACTCTTCTGCGAATCCTGCACGCCCCCGATGTCGAGCGTGATTCTGAATGGCCGTCAGGCCGGGTATGAAGCCGCTTCTGCACTGAACGACATCATGAATGGGAAGCACGTTCCTCCCGGGGTGAGAGCCGTCGCTCCGGTGGGAGTGGCGACGCGCCCTTCCACTGATTTTACCGCCGTCGCCGATGATCAGGTGGCCGCCGCTGTTCGATATATTCGCGAACATGCCTGCCGGGGAATTTCGGTGGATGACGTTGTTACTGCCGCTCATCTCTCCCGCAGTGCGTTAGAGCGACGGTTTCGGAAGGTTCTCAACTGCACGCTGCACGATCAGATTCAAAAGGTCAGGATTATGCATGTGCAGACGATGCTGATACAGACAAAATTGTCTCTTAAGGAAATTGCGTTTCGGACCGGGTTCGAACATCCGGAATATCTGACAGTTGCATTCAAGAGACTGACAGGATTGCCCCCAAGCGAATTCCGTCGCCTGGGAGGTCTTCCATCGGGATGTGATACCGCCGCTCAGTAATAATGCTTAAAGGTCCGCATGAAGATCGTGCGCTACAGTGTCATGGACCTTGCTCAAAGGCGTTTGCCCGCACCGACGGTCCTGATTCACCATGACATTGAACGGCAAGGGGACGCTCTTCAAAAAAGGGGCTCGCACGTCACTCGACCTGTATGGAACTTAAGGATCAGTCCTGAAATAAAATCGCGGTTTGTTCATCGCTGTTCTCGCTCTCTCACCCGGATGATTCACCACGAAAAAGACGGAAATCACGGAAGAAGAATCAGGGAAACGAGTTGTATAGAAATCGGGTGGTCTTCTTAAATAACAGTCTGTTTTTCAGCACATGACCGTCTCATCCTTGCTTTTCCGTATCTTCCGTTCTTTCCGTGGTTCCTCTGAATGATTCGGACTGGTGTGAGAACCCTGGCAAAAATGGGAACCTGTTTCGGGGCTGGTCCTAATCATGATTCACAGGGTCTAATTTCTTCAGCACGTTGTTGGGAGTAATCAGTATCCGAACGGCATCGTCTTTCCCCGTAGACAACGTGAGAAACTTCAATCAATCAGTCGGATGCTTTCCAGCTTCGGCCGGTCTTAACGGCCTCCTGGACTGACCCGGAAAGTCCTCCGTCGCTGCCGACCGCCAGAAAACGAAAGCCTTGCGACAGGCGTTTTGGAACATCTTTTCCAGAGCAAAGGGTTCCCAGCGGGACACCGGTTTCTTTGGCAACAGCAACAACTTGGTCAATTGCTTCATCGACGGCAGGATCATTCAAGGGAACCCCCAGCGAGAACGCCAGATCGGAAGGCCCGATGAACAACCCTCCAATTCCCGGAGTTTCGGCGATCGCCCGGCAGTTTGTCACAGCATCGGCGGTTTCAATCATGATCCAGAGCACCAGTTCTCCCTGGGAATCATGAGGCCAGAGATCGGCTCGTCGGGCATATTCGGAACCGGATAGGCCCCAGTACCGGGCGGCCCAACCGTATCCGATTCCCCGTTTCCCTGCCGGTTCGTAATCGGGAGCCTCTTTGAGTTGAGGAAACCGGCTGGCCTGAACCATTGCCCGAGCCTCTTCCGCGGTGTCGACATGCGGGACGACCAGTCCCATGGCTCCCAGATCAAGCACCTGTTTGATCACGAACTGTAACTGCTCTCTGCCTGCGGCCGGAACACGAACAAACGGAACGGTCCGTGTTTTCAGTCCATTTTTGGCAATCTCTGCTTTATTCAACATGCCGAGCAGATACGCTTCCAGGCGTGTGACGTCATAGGGAGAGTGCTCCAGATCAATAATGACGAAGTCGAGTCCACTGGAAGAGACACTTGCTCCCGTTCTGGAGGAGACATTCGACGAGAAGATTCCAAATGCCGGTTTCCCGGATTCCATCAGTTCAATGTATCGATTGATACGGGGAATGGGTTCCTCCGCCATCACCGTTCGAAAAACGATGGAGGCAGACGTCAGAACAAAAAGAAAGAAAATCAGCCGACAACGAACAAGAAACGGTTTCATAAGTTCCCTTGAAATCTCGGAGACATCTCGACTGCGAAAGAAATGACATGCCAATGATGTTACAGAGTCCATGGCGCGCGAAATTCGCGTTGGAGCATCCGGTTGACGTCATCGTCGGAACTTTGTTCGGTAACGGGGTCCCAAGTGAACTTCCGTTTCAGTCGTTGTGCGATATTTCCCAGAATGCACAGGCTTGCTGTCCGGTGGCCTGTCTCTACTGGCTGAATTGGATCTTCCCGTTTCTTGACCGCCTGAATGAAGTTTCCTGCGTGATCGGCATCCACGTCATCGCGGACATGTTTGTCGTGAACCGGATTGCTCTGAGGAAGATGAATTTCATCCGGCCCGATCACGGAATCTTTCAGATGCTCGGGATAGGTAACCAGTCGTCCCCCCAGAGAGACTTCCAGTCGCCCTTCTGTTCCCTCAAACTTTGCGGCGGCATTGCCTCTGGTTTCACACAACAGTTCGATTCCGTTGGCATACCGGGCGCGAAACGCGGTTTTCGACGCGGTGTCGAACAGGCTTCCTTTCGGAAGGAACTCGGAGCCATTGTCTTCGAATTCCACCGGAGTTGTGTGGTCCAGGCCGAGTCCCCATTGTGCAATGTCGTTGGTATGAGCGCCAAAGTTCGTCGTCTGGCCATTCGAGTAGTCGAGGATATACCGCCAGCGAAAGAAGCATCGTTCCATATGAAAGGGAGCCTCCGGAGCGGACCCCAGCCAGAAGTTGTAGTCGAATCCTTCCGGCAAAGGTTGAGGTTGCCATCCCGGCCCGGGACTGGGAAAACTGTTGGGAGCGACCCAGGTCCGGATGAGCTGGATTTCTCCGAGTCGTCCGTTTCGAACCAGTTCACACGCCTTGCGAATTGCCGGACTGGAGCGGAACTGGGCGCCGACCTGAAAGATCCGCTGGTGTTCCCGGACGGCATTGACGATGGCGCGTCCCTCTGGAATCGTTAATGCTAAAGGCTTTTCACAATAGACATCTTTTCCGGCACGCATGGCGGCGATGGAAATAATGGCATGCCAGTGGTCAGGAACAATAATGACGACGGCATCGAGATCCTTTCGGGCCAGCAGATCGCGATAATCATGATACGTTTCGCAGCCCTGAAATTGTCCGGAACGGGTTTTCTTTCCGTAATGTTCTTCCACCCAGCGTTGCGCCGTGTCCCGTCCGAGAACCTGATCGGGATAATGGTAGCCTTTGCCGCTTTTATTGACGTCGCAGACCGCCAGAATCTGAACGTCATCATGTCTCAGAAAAGCGGGAATGACTCGCTGGCTCTGATGCCCGCAACCAATGATTCCCAGATGAATTCGATTGCTGGGAGCGGAGTCGCCAAACACGGATGAAGGAACAAACTGTGGCGCATTCAGCATTACGGCACTGCCGGTTGCGAATTTCAGAAAGCCGCGGCGGTTGAGTTGGCCTGCCTGTCGTTTGGACGTTGTCATCAAACATCTGCTCCGGTGATGAATTCAATAGGATAAGGATTTTCGTTTGTGCTGAACGATGTCTGTGCTGAACGATCTCGACATTGTCATTCCTAGTCACTATATCTCTGAGGAGCGGAACAGCAATTCCAGGATTGCGCAAATCGATTCCACAGTTACGAAATTCAACTGCGAAACTCGAAAACATGCATCACCCCCCTGTTCATATTGCAATCTTCATGAACCATGGCTTGAGCTACTGTCGTGCAGTCCTGCGCGGTGTAAGAGAGTTCGCCCTTACGAAGCCGGAATGGGTTTTTCTTTCGACGTATCCTTCTCCGAAGTCTGTCAAAGAAGTTTTACGGAACTCTCCCGACGGAGTGATCGCTCAGATTTACAGTCCCGCCATGAATGAAGCTCTGGCTGGATGGACGGGGCCTCTTGTTAATATCTCTCGAACCGTCCCCGGCCTCCACTGGCCTCGCGTCGGAGTGAACGAAACTCTCGTGGGAGAGCTTGTTGCTCAGCATCTTCTGGATCAAGGACTGAAACATTTTGCATATGTCGGGCATCGAGGATACGAATTCGCCCTTAAACGTGAGGCAGCCTTCCGAAAGGCACTTTCCGCTTCCGGTGGGACCTCTACGCTGGATACTTATGAGACGACCCGGGAAATGTCGATGATTACCCGTGGTCGTCCCTGGACTCTCAATAGAGGCCTGTCCAGATGGCTGCGGTCCCTGCCGAAACCGACCGGGATCTTTGCGAGCAACGATATCTGTGCCAGTTTTCTCTCTGAAGCCTGTCGCGATACAGGTTTACTGGTTCCCAGAGATGTCGCTATTGTGGGTGTTGACGATGACGACCTGTTGTGTGAACTGGCACGGCCGGCACTCTCGAGTGTCGCGATCCCCGGAGAAAAAATTGGCTATGAAACGGCGTCACTTCTGGACCGTCTGATTCAAGGCGTACGTCCACCGCACCGACCGATATTGCTTCCTCCGGTGGGAATGGTTGTGCGCGAGTCGTCCGACATGACGCTGGTTGATGATCCCGATGTCGCTGCGGCATTGCGGTTCATCAGAAACCATGCCCATTCGCCATTACGAGTCTCCGATGTTTTGAATGCGGTTCATATTTCCAGGCGTCGCCTTGAGCAACGGTTTCGCGAGTTACTGCAGCGAACGCCAGGAGACGAGATCCGCCGAGTCCATCTCGAACGAGCAAAATCTCTTTTGACGACGACGGAACTTTCACTTTCTTCCGTATCACTGAAATCCGGGTTTTGCGACGCCAAACATCTTTGCAGTGCTTTTCGGCAGGCAACTGGCGAGACGCCCACACAATATCGCCGAAAACACCGGCCCCCGATCGAATGTTAGGATTGTCCTGAAAATAACCTTCCGGGTGGCCCGGCCAGAATTGGCCGGGTCGTGTAGCGACAAGACGCCTGCCCCTCAGCTTGCAATTCCACAGAAGATCTCATTCTCTGATTCGGAGACCGAGAGACCATTCACGGTCATTGGGAAATCGGGATCCTGAGGGAAGAGCTTCTTGTGCCTGCGGCACCCGGCCAATTCTGGCCGGGCCACCCAGGCTTGCCAACAGCTTTTAAAATTCGACAGTTATTTCCAGGACGATCCTTAGAGCCGCGAACAAAACCTCTCAAACCATGAAGATTTCCTTTCCGCGAGCGGATCGGGGTCAGTTTTGTCAGGGGGTCTTAGACTCCTGGCACGCAAGGGCTTCAGCTTTTGCCTGAGGAAGTTGCACGATCCTGCAGCATGTGGAAGCGTCTACTTCCGTTGAAATTCTCAAGATTCCGCTGTCGGAGAATCGCCAGGGGGGGGATTGGTTGTGTCCCGCGGAGCGGCTTCGGAGGGGGCCTCATGACCGTCATCGGTTTTCACACGCACCGGAGAAATCGCCCGACGCAGTGTTGTCCGCATGTCATCCAGCGAAACGTCTCGGCCTGTGAAACGCTTGAACTGAGCGGCTGCCTGACGAATGAACATTTCAATTCCACTGACAGTCAGACAGCGATGTTCTCGCGCTTCCCGAAGAAGCATTGTGTTTTCCGGATTATAAATCGTATCGAAAACGATTGTGCCGTCCCTGAACCAGTATTGCTCATAGGGGCTCTGATTCATCTCCGGAAACATGCCGATCGGAGTACAGTTGACGATGATGTCGACCGATTGTGAACCCCGATTGGCCCAGGTGATGAACTGACATCCTAAATCGTCGGCAAGCGCTTTCCCCCGGTCTTTTGAACGGTTCGAAAGCGTCAAGACCGCGCCGGCCTGTACCAGTCCCAGACCGATCGCCCGGGCGGCTCCACCGGCTCCCAGAAGAAGAACCCGTTTCCCACTGAGTCCCGTTTCCTCTTTTGCGGCCAGCCCCAGTTCCAGACTTTGCATGGCGGCCGGAAGGTCGGTATTGGTGGCGCGCCAGAGACCGGCCGAGTTTCTATACAACGTGTTCGCCGCGCCGATCTTTTGTGTCAGCTCGTTCGCCTGATCTGCAAACGCCAGGGCGGCCTCTTTGTGAGGGATTGTCACGCTGTAGCCACGGATTCCAAGAGAATCAAAGGCTTTGAGCGTCTCCTGAAAGTCATCAGGCGGAACCCGAATCGGCAGATACACCGCGTTTAAACCCATTCGTTTGAACGAGGCATTATGCAGCAATGGACTCCAGCTGTGTCCAATCGGATCTCCCAGCACCCCAAAGACGGCAGTCGCTTCGTTGATCTGATCGAAACGGTAGAGTTTTTTCATTTCGTCAAACGGCAACTGACCGGGAGCCATGACCCGTTCTTTACTGAAGGTGCAGTAAGTGAACGGAGCCCCAAACTTTCCACACAGAATTCGGCTGACAAGACCGTATTCCCCCATGCAGAAAGCAACTGTCGGCACCTTGGAGTTCTTCACCAGATTCAACAATCGGACATTGTCGATCGGGGAATTTGCCATCGTCACGACTTTGACGACGTCGGCATCGAGTTTGGAAAGCCGTTCGTGGATTTCCTCCAGATCGTCTGGAGTTTCCTGCATGTTATGGTAACTGATGATCCGTTTCGTCTTGCCGTAACGGCGGATTTTCGACGCCAGTTCTTCTTCCAGATCGACATACTCGACACCGGCGGCAATCGCTTCCCGCAGCAGCGTCTGACGGACTTCTTCACTCCCACTGAAACGTCCTCCGTCAGCCGGAAGGCGAATGGTGACCACGGTTGCCGTCGGACGATTTCTCAACAGTTCTCCCACCCGGGGAGTTCTGGAGATCCAGTCCAGGCGGAGTTCAACGAGTTCCGCTCCCCGTTGAGCCAGATTGGCATGCTCGGTCATGATCTGTCGATGGCGGGTCCGTCCAAGAGTCACACAGATCATAGAAACACTCGCAAACCGGTCGGCATCGTCCGTCCACAGGGAACGGTGATTGAGGAAATCAAAAGAAGGTCATTGCAATTTACTGAGCAGCAATGACTCGATTCTATCGACTCGGTCTCATCTTTCGAGGGAGAACCTCGCTGGAACTACGTCATTTTGTGAACAGGCGCTTCCAGTAACTGTCGGATTCATTCTTTGCTGGTGGATGTGCCGGTTCCGGATGGAGGGCTGGAGGGCTGATCGAAGGAATCGTTTTACTATTCGAGAGCCGTTTGATCTGCAGTTCCAGATTATTTTTCATCTGGTTGAGTCGGGCTCGTTCCCGGGTCAGATCGGCCCGTTCCAATGAATGTGAAATTTCCGCCAGTCGCAACTGTTCCTGCAACATGGAATCAAGATGCTGCAATCGCTGCTGGTATTGGTCTGGCGTATTTTGAAGCTGGTCCCAATTGGCCGGAAACCACCTTGTCCGCTGTATCTGCCGCAAACGTTCTGTCATGGACCGGATGTACTGGTCCCGATTTTCGACTGCGGCAAACAGAGCGGTCGCATCGTCGGTGGGAGCAATGGGGCGAGGAGGGGGAGGAAGTTCTGTGTCGCAATAGTCGTCGAGAGTGTTCTCCTGGGAAGTTTGCCCGGATGTCGGAAGCTCTTTTGATTCCTCGACAAAAATCGAATCCGACCGCCCCTGCATGAGCCGCGATTTCGCTTCCTCCCAGAATTGGGTGTTCGACTGAGGAGGAGACGATGTCGCCGCAATGATCCCGGATGGAGGCTGCTGTTGCACCCAATCCAGCAGATGGGACAGGCCTTCCTCAAGACGGTCCATACGTTCAATCGGGCGGAGTTCATCCCATTCATCAAGGACGGCCGTGAGTCGATGATTCAGATCCCGCCCGTCTTGATGAGAGACGGATTCGACAGAGGATGGAATCGATTGCCGCTCGGCACCTGCCCGGCGCAATCGATCGAGTCGTTCCACCGCCAGTTCAAGCTGGCTGGTCAAAACCGTGATCAACTCGTCCTTTTCGGCAAGTTGATCTTCAATTTCCGAGGATGCAGACGGTTTCGAACGGGACGACATGACAGACACAAAGCTCAGACAGATTTGAACGATTCAGATCCGATCAGACGAATAGGGATTCTCCAGATGGCTCTTTTCCAAGACAGAAGGCGCTCCTCAAGACCAGTTCGTGATCTACTGTAACTCTACGCCAAAATTCTGGGGACGCATCGGATGATTTGAGATGTTATTCGACGAATTCACAGAAGGAGACGATTGCAACAAAAATACGCCAGATGGAATAATTCACGCAGAGAGATTTGAGTAGTTATAGCGATTCTGGCGATTCTTCAGACCTGTTGGAATGCAGCAGTTCATTTAGCACTCTTTGCAGGACAAACCGAGCGGCTTCCACCCGACGATACTCTCGCAGCAAGACACCGTCAGGGGGGATCGCGGAGACCATCCGTTTTTCAATCTCGGGTGCAGGGGAGCCGCGGGACCAGACCCCGATATAAATCACACCATCCAGTTCCGGGGGGGCATTGGGGCCCAGGTGTCCGGTGATTGATGCAGCGAGATCCGCCTCTGACGTGTGATCGAGCACGCCGCGACACATCTGATCGGCCACGATGGAACTGACCGGCCCGATCGTGGGATTCGCCAGAATCTCCCGGGAAACGTCAATCCATTCCGCTTTGGTTTCATTGCGATACGTGACAGCAGAACCACAGAAGACCTCGGACACCC
>DATMFC010000169.1:0-10904 GCA_035556335.1 Planctomicrobium sp.
CAACACGATCCCGAACACCGAACTTCTCTGGTGTTCCTCCTCCATTCTCTCCCACAAAACCGACTGCATGGGAGTCGTCAACCATGACGATGGCGTTGTACTTGTCGGCCAGTTCACACACACCTGGAAGATTGGCGAACGAGCCATCCATGGAGAACACGCCATCGGTGGCGATGAGGCGAAAGCGTGCGGATTGGGCAGCCTGAAGCTGTGTCTCCAGGTCGGCCATATCGTTGTTTTTGTAACGAAACCGCTGGGCTTTGCAGAGTCGCACGCCATCGATGATGCTGGCGTGATTCAGTTCATCCGAAATGATGGCATCTTCCGCAGAGAGGAGTGTCTCGAACAATCCGGTGTTTGCGTCGAAGCAGGAGGAGTACAGAATCGTGTCGTCTGTTCCGAGAAAGCCGCTCAGCTTCTGTTCGAGATCACGATGGATTTGTTGCGTTCCGCAAATGAAGCGGACGCTCGCCATCCCGAATCCCCATTGATCCAGAGATTCCCGTGCCGCGTTCACAATTTCCGGATGATCGGCCAGACCAAGATAATTGTTCGCACAGAGATTGAGAACCTGATTCTCAGACGAGATCCGACTGGTCGAAACGGTGATTCGTCCGTTTTGAGGAGACGTAATCAACCGTTCCCGTTTTTCGAGTCCCTGTTCACGAACCTGATCAAGCTGCGTCTGGAGATGTGCTTCGAATAGACTCGGCATAATCGTTCTTCCCATCAATCGATTCTCAGGGTGGAACGCTTGAAACACGGCCTCTTACGGCTGCGCCGCCCCGATTGCGAGCAATCGGGACCACCCAACGAGTGTGTTCCCAAGCCGGAGCTTGGGAACAAGGAAATCTGCAATGATTGTTCAACTCTAGACTGAGGCTTCAGCTTCATCATGGTGATGTGAATGAAACTCGTCCACTTCGGAGACGGCTTCGTGGCCCCCAACGACAATATCAAAGCCCAAGTCTTTGACCATGGCGAAGTCTTCCTCCGGTGTTTGTCCCTTGGTCGTGAGATAATCACTGACAAACATGGAATTCGCGGCGTAAAGCCCCATCGACTGCATGGAACGAAGATTCAGTTCACGTCCCCCGGCAATTCGAATCTCAACACTCGGATGTGCCATTCGCAACAGGCAGAGAACTTTCAGACAATAGCGGGGATCCAGATTATCTGTCTTGGCCAGTGGAGTTCCATCGACAGCGTGGAGGAAGTTGACCGGAATCGACTTCACATCCAATCCTCGCAATTCAAAGACGGCGTCGAGAATGTCCTGTTGAACTTCACCCATCCCGACAATCAATCCGCTGCACAGTTCCATCCCGGCTGCATGCGCCACCTGTAAGGTGTCGAGGCGATCCTGATAGGTGTGTGTCGTGCAGATTTCTTCGTAATACCGGCGCGACGTATTCAGATTGTGATTGATCCGGTCGACCCCGGCGTCTGCCAGTTTTTGAGCCTGATCCGGTTTCAATAATCCCAGGCAGGCACAGATGTGCAGCCCCAGTTCATCCTTGATCTTTTTAACCACATTGCAGACATGATCCACTTCTCGATTCGTCGGTCCGCGACCACTGGCGACGATGCAATACGTACGGGCATGGCTTTCTTTCGCCTTGCGAGCCCCGTCCATCAGCACCCGTTCGTTGGCAATGGAATACCGTTCAATCGGAGCGTCGGAAATCTTTGACTGGGAACAATACCCGCAGTCTTCCGGACAAAGTCCACTTTTAGCATTCTTCAGATAGTACAGGTGAACAATATGTCCGAAATGGGCACGACGTACGGAATAGGTCGCGGCCAGCAGATCGAGCAGTTCTTCATCTGAAGATTGAAGGATCTCTCGTCCTTCCTCCATGCTGATGGATTCTCCTGAGAGAACCCGGGCGGCCAGATCATGCCATCGGGAAAGAGTGCCTGAGACATTCAATTGGGTAGTCGACATCAAAAAAATCGCAATCAACTATGGAACAAAGAATCAGAATCTAACGAGAAACAACTTAGAACCCCTAACAAAACTGACACCGATCCGCTCGCGGAAAGGAAATATTCATCGTTTGAGAGGTTTTGTTCGCGGCTCTTAGAAATTTTAAGAAGACGCCGCGCTATTCTTTTTTCTTCTTGGCAACCCGTCGCCGTAATGGGCTGTCATCATCCGCATTGGTGTCCCCGGAATTGTTTTCAATGGCCCGACGCACGGTGTCGAGCAAAACATCCATGGCGAACGGCTTCCTTAAGTAATCGACCACTCCCAGCATTTCCGCGTACGCTTTGTGCCGTCCCCCTTCGTTGGCGGTGATCATGATCACCGGTGGGGCGGTATCCAGGGTTCGCAGGTATTCCAGCACAGGGAATCCCCCCATGCGCGGCATCATCATGTCGGTAATGATCACGTCCGGCTGTTCGGCCTGAATCAGTTTCTGGCCTTCCGCTCCATTGGATGCGGAGAAGACCCGATACCCGGTCGCTTCCAGTACCGCCCTGAGTGTGGTCTGTATTTCCCGGTCATCTTCAATCAGGACGATTTTATGTTCTGCCATTTCCAGCATCTCTCCGCTGACTGCAATGATGGTTTTTGCAATCCGCATCTTATGGTCAGAACGTTGCCGACTCAACGAGGCCATCCCATAAATCCAGATTGCCCCGAACGTTTTCCGAGGTTACGGTGTCTCAGAACGGGTCGAATCTGCCGATTCATGTTTCCGTAGCAGGGAATTTGACTGTTGTGTCGGCGATTCCAGGGAAGGAACAGTCTGATGAACCGTAAGCAACTGAACAAACTCGGAATTCCGGATTTCGCCGTGCCGGAAGCGATTCTGGCGGTTCAATCTGCGGCCAAAATCGGGATTCGGGGGCGTGAACTGGAATCATTTTTTCAGGGAGTCGTCGCGAATCCGGAAGGATACCTGGCGGACGAACACTTTTCTGTTTTGGCGAAAGTCCTTTTCTATCCAGATGTTCCGACCAGAAAAGAACCGGCGCCATATCGCACTTGGGGAGGGGAGTTCATCGACGAATCTTCTCATTCACAGATGCGGGACGCCTGTTCGCTCCCTCACGCCGTCGGCGGAGCATTGATGCCGGATGCCCATGTCGGATATGGACTTCCGATTGGTGGTGTCCTCGCATTGGAGGGAGCGGTCTGCCCGTATGCCGTGGGTGTGGATATTGCCTGCCGGATGAAACTTTCCATTCTCGATATTCCTGTCGAGACACTGGAAGATGAACGCCAGCTTCCCCGGTTCCAGAAAGCGCTGGAGGAAGGGACGATTTTTGGAACAGGAAAAACGTACAAGAAAAAGCAGTCTCACGGTGTGATGGATCAGGACTGGACCGTTTCACGGGTCACGCGGGAATACAAGGACAAAGCGTGGGCTCAACTCGGAACGTCCGGATCCGGCAACCACTTTGTCGAGTTCGGCCTGCTGACTTTGAATGAGCCTCTTCTGGGACTCGAAGCGGGAACGTATGTTTCTTTGCTGAGTCACAGCGGTAGTCGGGGAACTGGTTTTTCCGTCTGTTCGACCTACAGTTCCATCGCACAAAAGAACCTGCCCCGTCAGTACAAGGATTTCGGTCGACTCGCCTGGCTGGATCTGAAAACTCAGGCCGGTCAGGAATACTGGGCGGCAATGAATCTGATGGGAGACTACGCTGCTGCAAATCATGCGGTCATTCATCGGAATGTCAGCAAAATTTTTGGAACGAATGTCATCGGAACGGTGGAGAACCATCACAACTTCGCGTGGAAAGAAATCCATAACGGGAAAGAACTGATCATTCATCGCAAGGGAGCCACTCCGGCCGGAGCGGGCGTATTGGGAGTGATTCCCGGTTCCATGGCGACTCCGGCTTATGTCGTTCGCGGGAAGGGACACCCGGACAGCTTTGAATCCGCTTCACATGGAGCGGGTCGGGTGATGTCGCGCACCAAGGCCAACGCGACGTTCCGTTTTAACGCGGTCCGTGGAGATCTGAAGAAGAAGGGGATCACCGTGCTTTCCGCCGGTTCAGATGAAGTTCCCGGTGTTTACAAGAACATCGACGACATTATGGCCGCTCAACAGGATCTCGTCGAAGCCATCGCCCGATTCGATCCGAAGATCGTCAAAATGTGCGGCGACGGCAGCAAAGCCGAAGATTAACGCGGAGAATTCACCACGGAAGAGACGGAAATTACGGAAAGAAAACATGTGATAAAGGAATTGGTTGATTTTTGAAGATAACAGTCTGCTTTCAGACCACCACAGTCTCCCCCGCCTCTTCTTCCTTTCCGTCTCTTCCGTCCTTTCCGTGGTTCCTCTGCATTCCCTGCACTATGCGAGTTTCTGCTCCAGTTCTTCTTCTCTCATTGAAAATCGAGAGCCGGTCGTCAACGGAAGTTGAATGTCGGAGCTGATCCCGGCCGTCGCGAGGCTCGCTTCCAGCAGTGCCACAAGAGATTCGTCTGTCTCATCCTCTGCTTCTTCAGATGCGGAGAACGGAGCGGGGGCCGTCAGGTCGGCTTCGGCGATTCGGCGTTCAATGTGGGCACTGAGCCGATCCAGATACCGGTCACGATAACAGGACAAATCAAAGTGAGGATTGGTCATCGTGTCGATCAACTGCGCCGCAAGTTGCAGTTCTTTCTCACCAGGAGTGCTCTGTGCCACTTCACTTTCATAATCAGAAGCCGGTCGAACACGATGCGGGTATTCAATCACGGTCATGGCCAGAAGTTGTCCGAATGGTCTCAGAAGAACTAACAGCTCGCGCCGCGATAAGATAATACGTGAGAAGGCATGTCGACCAGTCGACCTCATTCCTTCACGCAACACGCTAAATGGACGCTGTCCCGGCGGTCCATCCGGGACGAGATAAAGTGTTCTTCCGGCATGATAAACCGGATCAATCATCTGCTGATCAACAAAGCATTCCACCGCAATGGCTTTGTCTGCTTCCGGTCGGAGCTGCTCCAGTTCTTCCGGATCAAGCGGAAGATAAACATCCTCGGCCACCTGATATCCGGGAAGGATTGCATCCGATTCAACTGGCCCATGCTTCGGGCAATGCCGCTGTTGCCGGATTCGTTCCCCACAGTCACGGTGCAATTGATTCAATGCAATGTCTGGTTGAGATTTGGCGGCGGAGAACGCTTTGACAGGAACCCTTAACTGGTTGACCTGAAGAAAGCCCTTCCATTCCGATCGAGCAGGCATGATGGAAACCTCACGGTGGAAAATCACGCCATCCGTGAGCAAAGACCCGTTCCGTCCTGATGATGCTGCACGCAGCAACCGATTTAACATAAGGGAGAAAAGCTGCTGTTTGCCAGAAAAATTACGACGTTCTGAATTAAAAACAGGAAATCTGGACTTGCGGGGCGTCTCACCACGGGCGGAAATGACGGAGACCAGAGTGATTTCGACATTTTTTGAAAAATCCGCAATCCCTACCCCGTAGATGTCGACTTCACTCGGATATGTTCCGACAACAAGGAAACAGACCTCATGGACGAGCAGTGAGTCTCATTCAGATTCAGAGAGAAAAACGGGCATGCTCACGGCAAAAAGACCGGCTTTACGGCGGTTGTGGATGATTGATCGCTCTCTGCGAGCCAAACAGTATCCCACTGCGAAGCAGCTTGCAGAAATCGCCGAAGTGGACGACAAAACCATTCGCCGTGATCTGGAGATGCTCCGAGACACCTATCTGGCTCCCGTTGAATACAATCACTCCAAAGGGGGCTGGGGATATACAGACGAGACCTATCATCTTCCGGCCGTCCTGATCACTGAAGGCGAACTGCTGGCCCTCTTCCTCGCCAGCCAGACATTGCAGATGGTACAGGGAACCTCACATGCAAATGATCTGCAACGGGCGATTCAGAAACTGAGCGAATTTCTTCCGGATACGATTTCGTTACATTGGCAGGCGCTCGATCAGGCTCAATCGTTCCGTCAGACAGTCACCACACTCCACGACATCGACATCTTCCGCGAACTGGTTGAAGCCGCGCTGCATTCACGCCAACTGCGCGTCCGTTACTGGACCGCGTCTCGTGATGCCGAAAGTGAACGGGTCATCGATCCTTATCATTTAGCATATGTCGAAGGATCGGGATGGTATCTTCTGGCTTATTGTCATGCTCGAAAAGCGACACGTATGTTCGCGCCGGCGAGGATCCGTGAACTGAGTCAGACGGGAGAGACCTTCACCCGCCCTGCTGATTTTAAAATCAGCGACTTCTTCGACGGAACGTTCAAGGTCGTTTCCGAAAGTACGCTTCCCCTGAAAAAAATTCGCCTGCGGTTCACTCCCAGCGCTGCCAAATACATTCGCGAACAGGTCTTTCATGCCACGCAGCAACTGGAAAAAAACGCCGACGGCAGTGTCGTTCTGGAATTGTCCCTCCGGTCACTGATTGAAGTCCGGCGCTGGATTCTCTCCTGGGGAAGTGAGTGTGAAGTTCTCGAACCGGCCGAACTCAAAGCAGACATCCGGCGCGAAGCAGCCGCTATTCTCAAACAGTCGACAGCTCGACCAGAAGTGTCGACCACATCGACACTCGAAAAAATTCAGCAGCGTGAAAAGAGACGCCAGGGTGGGCGTCAAAAGCGAATCGGGTAACTTCAGTTTATCCTTTGTCATCGCCGCGCATGTTGAACTGACGTTTTGAAAGGTTCAGTGAAATGCTGACTGTTCCCATTTCCGAACATCCCCATAGTGAACTGCTCCTTCCCAGCATTCGGGCCATCCGGCTGGAAGTCCGGACCCGATGGAAGCGACCGACTTCCATTCCCGGGCCGATTCTGGCGAATGTTTTGCGGGGAGCGCTGGGAATCACATTTCGAAAACTCGTTTGCCCGACAGAATGGATGGACCATGTCTGTGCGGAATGTCCTTTGTATCGGGACTGTGCTTACGGTCAGGTCTTCATGCCGAGTCCTCCGGCCGATTCCAAAACACTTCGACTCATTCAGGATTTACCTCGTCCGTTTGTCATCGAACCGCCGGGGCTTCACCCGGACGATCGTGTCACCGATGAGGGATTAACGTTCCGTCTGATGCTGTTTGGAACCGCCATCGAACAGCTTCCATATTTCATCAGTACGTTAGACAGACTCGGACACGACGGCATGGGGCGCGAGCGGGTTCCGTTCACGATTGAGCGGATCAGCACCTGTCATCCTGCCGGAGAAGAAACATTATTCACGGGGGGGAGCAGTTCGGTTTCCCTTCCAAAGCGGTTCATCACAACAGACGATCTGATCGCTCCTCCCTGGCCGGTGGAAGTGGTGACTCAGTCCGATCATTCCGATGCCCGGCGACGCATCCTCGCTCGTATGGGACGACCGGACACTCGTGAAACAAAAGAGGTCGCGACTTCGACCAGACCTCGATTGAAGCTGAAATTCCTGACACCGCTTCTCCTCAAGTCGGGGAGCAGCGTCGACGCCGATGGGAAACGGATAGCGGCCCAAGAAGTCCGGGACCGTCCTCCGATGGGAGTGATCATTCGCCGCCTGCGAGACCGGGTGAGCACCCTTTGTACGTTCTTCGGAGAACCATGGAAATGCCCTGATTTCTCCGCCTGGGGAACCTGGGCTGACAGCGTGACCATCGTCGATTCCCGCACAACATGGCTCACTCGTCAGCGACGCAGTACCCGCACCGGACAGTCACACGAAATCAGCGGACTACTCGGCAACACCACCTACGAATTCCCGGACGAAGAGACCTTCCAGTCCCTGTCCAGGTTATTACGAATCGGGGAACTCCTGCATGCGGGCAAGAACGCTCCCTGGGGAAACGGAGGCATCCGAGGAATGCAGTTGAACGGAGAAACACGATGACAACACCCCTCTTAAAATGGACCGGCCATCCGCTTGCCGATGTTGGTGTCGCGACGTTGTGCGCCATGGTCGACAAGAACGATCCGGAAAAACTGATGCTCGAGGATCTGGACGACATCGGAGCTGAACTGAAATCGGCCTATACCGACAGTGTTTTCGTCGCGTACCTGTCGTGCGTCTTCCCGAATTCGGCGTATGTCAATCCGACAATGAAAGGGGCAAGTCGGGAGAAGGCGATGCAGCGGCTGCTTCTTCCTCATCGTTCTTCCGCAGACGAAGGAGTGGACGGAGTCACCTGTATTTTCTCCGGAGAACCGGCAACACATCTGCTGGAACGATCACAGATGCCGATGCTGACCGGGGCGGGAGTGATGAACTATTTCCCCGTTGGTCTTTCTGAAATGCCGGTCGCGGCTCCTTATCTCCTCGCGATTCAGGCATTACCACTCGGCGGGCGACGCAGTGAAGGGAAGCTGCTGATTGTCCATTGCGACAACCCGCAGTTCACTATGCAGTTTGTACGAAAGTATCTTGATAATAACCGCAGCATTATCAATCTCTCACAGACAAACCGGCTCCCCGCCCTGGAAGATCCAGAGAATCTTCTGAAGCATGAACTGCCCGGCGGATTGAACAAGGAAAAACGCCCGAAGTATCCCGATGCGAAAGCTCCTTCCACGTTCCTGATGGCCGATCTCGTCGAGATTATGGGAGACACCCAAAGCGGGAACATCTCGAAATCCTGTACGTCGATTACGGCGTATCACATGAGCAATTCCGGGCAAGGCCCCTCGCTGGCGATCATGCAGATCCCCGGGGAATTCGTGGAATTTCTCTTCTCACTGCAAAGCCCGAACTACAAGGCGAAGTGGGACCAGTTGGTCCACCGCGCCTGGCGTGCCGGAAAAGGAGGAGAGGGAGAAACGGAGTCGAACGAGGAATCCGGCGAGACCGAAACGGCACCCGTCAAGAAGGGGAAAAAGAAAGCGAAGCCTCCTGCTCCCATCGGAGCAGGGAAGTCGCGTAATGATCTTTATAACGACTTGCTTTCCATCTTCGAAAACGGCTTCTGCGACCGGTTCGCCGCCACGCGATTTATTCGACGGCATCTCCTGTCCGCTAATCCGAAGACGTTTTATCTCAATCCCTCACAAATCGACCGTGCTCCGCGATTCAAAGCGGATCAACTCGACCTGATTGACTGGCAACTTACAGCACTCTTTCTTGAAAAGGTTCTTGGCATGGACAAGAAACGCATCGAACAGATTAAGGAGTTTGCAACCAAACTCGCAGAACTCATTGATAAGTACAACGACAAACGATTTTATCGTGATCTTGTCTTCATATCGAAACGAGATGCATACCAGGCATTACTAGCACGAAAGCAAAGGCAGTACACATCAGATTACAAGAGTCTTCCGTTCACGTTCGACGAGTATGTTGACGTGTTCATGAGTTGGGGCCCTGATGAATACGTCAGCTGGAGCTTGATTCGTGATCTGATTTCGATTCGACTTGTGGAATCTTTGCATCAAGGAGATTTCTTTGACCGCAATGAAGGCATTATCGAAAATGAAGAGGAATTAAATTCTGAAGAAGTATAATAATAGATGAAATGAAACTAACGCGTTTCTGATAAGCATACATTTTTATAGATACCTACAACACTAAGTAAGGAAAGATCACAATGGCATATCTTACGGGCATGTTCTTACTGGATGCACCGGCATCGGCGCTGAACAATGCAGGTTCCGAACCGGGAGCCAAGACGGAGAATACAATTGCCGTCAAGAAAATTCGGTCCGAAGGTAAAGATTTCCCTTATGTCTCTGCCCAGTCCTTCCGGTTCTGGTTGCGGACCACGCTGGAACATGGCGACACGGGCTGGGTCGCGGCTCCTGTCTTTCGCGAAAAGAAGATCGCGTTCTCGGAATCCGATCCCATCACCAACTGGGACGACGACCTGTTCGGCTACATGCGGGCCCAATCGAAAAAAGGGGACGCCGACGAAAGAAAGAAGAACGCCGAACAATCAGTCGAAGCTCTTCCGCTGGAGAAAGACCGGGAAGTCACGCGAGTTTCTCCGTTTCGGGTCAGTACGTTCGTTTCGGTCTCTCCGGCATCCATCGTTTCCGACTTCGGCACGATGGCCCGACAGGATGGAAACCCGGTTCCGCACGAACATGAGTTCTATCGCGCCCATTTGCGTGGGCTCGTCTCTCTCGATCTGACCAGTTGTGGAACCTTCTACCATGGAGAACGGGTCGGGTATAAAAATCTCGACAGCTATCGTGTCGAGAAGGCGACCGGAGCGAATTGCGAAGAGATCACCGTTCGCAAACAGAAAGCCTACCGGCTTCCTTTAGAGAAACGGGTGGAACGGGTCAGCGCTCTTGTCAAAGGTCTGGCCAATCTGAGCGGCGGAGCCAAACAGACCCTGCATTACACCGACCTGATGCCGGCGGTTTCCTTCTTCGCTGTGACGAAAAGCGGCAATCACCCGTTCTATCGGGTCTTCAACGGAACGAAGACTGGTCGGACAGAACTGCACGAGGGAGCGATTCGCGAAGTCTTCGAATCGTTTTATGACGATCTCGTTTCTCCGGTCTACATCGGTTGGGCTCAAGGCTTTCTCGATGAAGAACGGGCGAAGTTTGACGCTCTGAAGTCGGAACTGAAAACTCCGCATGGCATCGAAGAGGTCGCCCATCCCCGTTCTGTTCTCCTGAAACTTTCCGAGGAGCTTTCCAAGCATGACCATGAAGACTGGTACGCCTAAGCGCGTCGCGAAAGTGACGATCGAGGCGCCGGTCGTTTCGTTTCGTTACCCACACTTTTTGATTGGACGGCAACCGTCGTTTGACGTTCCGCCGCCGTCAACCATTTTCGGTCACATCGCCAGTGCGCTGGGGGAATGGCCGTCGTCGCCGATTGAGTTCGCGTATGCATTCTACTCACGCGGTCGGGCCAGGGATCTGGAGCATCAACACATCATCAGCCGCACCTCCGGAAAATTGCCGGGGGACGTGGTTGACCCGTTGTGGACACCTCCCGAACCCAAACCGG